>CAZQPJ010000171.1:0-5519 GCA_964595105.1 uncultured Bifidobacterium sp. | reverse complement strand
TGATGCCCCAGGTGAGCATCTCCTTCCAGTCGGGCACGTCGGAACTCGCCGCCGTTTCGACGAGCAGCCCCGTGTAGCCCGTCTGCCCGTGGCTCTCCGGCGCCACGAACCGCTGCTTCACCTCTGCGGGTTGCGAGAAGAACTCGGCGAGCATGCCGTACGCCGTGTCGAGCATGTCACTCGACAGGTCGGTGTGGGCGTACACGAAGCCCGTTGCCAGACTGCGACGCACCCCGTCGACGACGGCGCGGCGTTCGGCGGCCGTGCCCCGTTCGAACGACAGCAGGTCGACATCGAGGATCGCGCTCATGGCACCAACGTAGCCCCAACCACGGTCGTCCATACTGGGCAGGTGGCCACCACCGACTGGAATCCCGTCCTGCGCGGCGAGTTCGCGAAGCCGTACTGGGAGCCCCTGCAGCAGTTCGTGCGGCAGGAACGCGCGGAGTACGAGGTGTACCCACCTGCCGCCGACGTGTTCAGCGCGCTGCACCTCACCTCGTTCTCGTCGACGAGGGTCGTCATCCTCGGCCAGGACCCCTACCACGGGCCCCGGCAGGCGCACGGACTCTGCTTCTCCGTGCAGCGCGGTGTTCCGGTGCCGCCCTCGCTCGCCAACATCCACAAGGAACTCGCCGCCGACCTCGGCATCACACCACCGCGACACGGCAACCTCGAGGCGTGGGCTCGACAGGGTGTGCTGTTGTTGAACACGACGCTCACGGTGCGGGCCGGACAGGCGGCCTCGCACCAGGGCAAGGGGTGGGAACTGTTCACCGACGAGGTGCTGAGAGCCGTGAACGAGAAACCCCACCGCGTGGTGTTCATCCTGTGGGGCACGTCGGCGCGGCGCAAGCGTGCGCTCATCAACCTGCACCGCCATACCGTCATCGAATCGGCACACCCCTCACCGTTGAGCGCCCACAATGGCTTCTACGGAAGCCGCCCGTTCAGCCGCACGAACGAGGCGCTGGAAGCTGCCGGGCTCGAGCCCATCGACTGGTCGCTGCCCGACGACTGAGCCGGTTCAGCACAGACCGCGGTGAACCACCCAGAGGTCGGCCGGCAGCGACACGCCGGCGGTTCCACAGAAGATGTCGACGTCGACGATCCGGAAGTCGTGCAGCACCAGCCACTCGAGGGCGGGGCTGGACGCCGGTACCGACAGTTGAATCTCGCTGCCGACGGCGATTCCAGCCATCAGTCCGTCGAGGACAGCATTCGCGGCCGCTGCGGAGACGAGCCGATGCACCGAGAGCCCCGCAGGGGTTCGACCGATGAGCGCGGTGCCCGTGCACCAGCCACCACCAGCCACCACGTGCCGGGCGATCTCCGGACGATCGCCGACCCACTCACCCGACGCGAGTGCGTCTCCCCCACCACGTGCGACACCGCGCATGGTGAGGAGGGGCCAGCCAGCAGCGAGCCCGGCGCGGCGATACGCCGCCAGCGCCGCGGGCTGGGCGGAACTGAAGGTGAACGCCTCCACAGCGCCGTCGAGCAGCGCGGCCAGCAGGGCACCGCCGACGCCTCGACCTCGGTGCGGCGCTGCCACGAAGAGGTCGCTCACCATGCGAGCACCGTGGGCCTCCACGGCACCGCCGAATCCCACCACCTCACCCTCGTCGACCGCTGCCAACAACTCACCGTGCCGGGCGACGAACTCGAGATGGTCGGAGTTCGCGTCGGGCGAACCCCCGTCGGCAGCGATGGCGGCGAGACGACCCAGCCATTCGCTCTGCGCCGTCACCACCTTCGCCGTCACAACGCCAGCATCGCAGCCCCTGCAGCCTCCCGTCGGTTCGGGGCGCTCAGTAGGCTGCTCCACATGCCGGACGTCCGAGGTCTGATCCGAGTCGCCAGTCGGATGCTCCTCAGCGTCGCGGCCCTGTCGCTCGCTGCGTGCAACAGTTCCACCACCGCGGTGTCGCCGAGCACCACCGCCGCACCCGCGCCCTCGACGGCGCCCCCCACCGCCGCCTCCACCATCCCCAGCACCACCACCAGCATCACGACTCCCCCGTCCACCACCGAGGCGCCGGTCACCGCCGGTGCCATCGTGAAGGTCGCCAATTGTTCCGACGTGAATGGCGCAGCTGGAGTGCTCACCGACGAGATCGCTGCACGCGGGTTCGAGACGCGGGAGCCCACCAACGGCGCCGGTATCGACCGATCGCTGGAGGTCTCGAAGATCTACGTCGTTCCCGGCAGTGAGGCGGTGGCTCGCTCGCTGAGCCGCCTGATGGGCGGACTCGAACTGTTCGAGATGCCGATCCCCGCCTGGATCAAGGACGGCACTGCGGGTCTCGGCGACGCCACGGTGCTGGTGATGCTCGGCCACGACCTGGCCGGGAAGCGACTCGCCGACATGGCGGGCTGACTCGTTGCTGAACACGCTCCTCGTCGCAGCTGAGCGGTTCAGGATGCACCGCACCAACCGGCACAGCGCGCTCGTCGCCCACTACACGTTCATGTCGTTGTTCCCGCTGACACTCGTGTTCACCGCGGTGCTCGGCTTCATCCTCGACCACAACCCCGAGTTGCAGACACGAATCCTCGACACCGCGCTCGGCACGCTGCCCATCATCGGGCCGCAGCTGAAGGCAGACCCCACACGCCTCACCGGCAGCGTGCCGGTGGTGGTGGTCGGCCTGCTCGCCACGCTCTGGGCTGGCCTCCGTGCGTTCAACGTCCTCCAGACCGCTCTCGACGACATCGCCGACGTGCCGTTGTCGTCACGTCCGTCGCTCATCGACACACGGAAACGCTCGCTCGTGGGCGTGTTCATCCTCGGCAGCGCCCAGATCGGTGGCGCAACGCTCGCCACCCTGGTGGGCACCGGCGGAGTGACCGTGGTGAACCGGCTGCTGTTGCTGGTCGGTTCGGTCGGTGTCAACACGCTCGCCATCGCGGCAACGTTCCGTCACCTGTGCAGTGCACGGCCCACCTGGGCCGCCGTACGACCGGGGGCCATCGCTGCAGGCATCTCGTTCTCCGTGCTCCAACTCGTGGGCACCTCACTGGTGGCGCGGGCCATCGTGCGGGCCTCGCCGGTCTACGGAGCGTTCGCCTCCGTCATCGGCCTCATGACGTGGCTGAGCCTGCACGCGTGGGTGCTCCTGCTCGGTGCGGAACTGAACGGTGTGCTCGAGATCCGGCGGCGGCCCAGCCGGGTCGAGCCCACCGAGCCGATCTGAACCCCGACACGGGCGGACGAAGGACCGACCGCGTGACGGGAGGTCAGGCGGTGAGCAGGCGCTCGATGCGCTCGAGCGTGGCGGTCATCGACTCGATGGCCTTCGGGCGCATGCCCCGCACGGCCTTCTTGTGGACCTCCTGGCGGATGTCCCACGACTCGCGGACGAGTGTGCCCCCGTCACGCGGTTCGAGTTCGTAGCGCCAGATGCGACCACCGGCGAAGCGTCGCATGAACCCGATCGACGGTTGCGGCTGCCACGCGATGCGGCGGTTCTCCTCGAACTCCACCACGGTGCTCACCATCGAGTACGGGATGCCCATCTTCATCGACATGCCGAACTTCGATCCGAGCGCCAGACGCTGCGAACCCTCGCTCGCCTTCTTCACGGTGCCCGACCCGTCGATGTCCTGGTGGCGGGCCGGATCGGCGAGGAGATCGAAGATCTTGTCGGCCGGTGCTGGAATGAACCGCTCGACCGAGGCGACATCAGGATCGGACGGGGCAGTGGAGGGGGTGTCGGGCATGACGCCCACAACGCCCGACGACCTGCGAACATTCCCCGAGGGGTCAAGTACTTCCCCCAGCGGGCCGATAACTGGAGGTCATGTCCATGTCGTCGCGTCGCCTGCTCTCGGTGGTGATCGCCGCCGCATCAGCGGTGGTGGTCGTCCCTGCCGACCCGATGCCCGTGGCACATGCTGCAGACGCTCCCTGGACCACGCCCACGGCACCACCGAAGTGCACGACTGCGCAGGCCGACAGCGGCGACGTGGCCACCTGCGTCATCATGGCGAACGGCCTTCCGGAGACCCGCGGGTGGCCTGCACCGCCATTTCCCGAGCCCGACAACACGGTGGTGGCCCCGTGGGTCGACCTCGCCATCGGTTCAACGGGCCCGGCAGTCACCGCCGTCCAGACCGCACTCGTCGACAACGGCGCCACGCTGACGCCCGACGGCCAGTTCGGCCTGCTCACCCAGAACGCAGTGAAGGCCTACCAAACCGCCAACAGCCTGCCCGTGACCGGCGTGGTCGATCAGGCCATGGCCGACCTGCTCGGAGTGCAGAACATGACCGGCGGCACCTTCCCGCCCACCGGCTGGAAGTGGCTCGGTTGGGGCTACAACACGTCGCCCGCGCTGGCCGAATGGGAAGCGATGCTCGTCAGCAACACCAAGCCGATCGGGTCCACACGCGCCGGGCTGCTCCGCTCGCCCGCCGCTGCACTGCCACTGTTCGAGGGCTTCTACGCCGAGATCCAGGCGAAGGGCTACGTCATCGGCGACGGCGGCACCTACGTGTTCCGCTGCACGGCCAGCAGCAGGAAGGACTGCTCGGGCCTCACCCGGGCATCACTGTCGAACCACGCCTACGGTCTCGCCACCGACATCAACACGGCCAGGAACCCGCTCCGTTCGTACATGGGCATCGACGGCCAGACGGCCTGCAAGACACCGATGCTCACCGACATGCCCCAGTGGGTGGTGCAGGTGGCACAGAAGTGGGGGCTCTACTGGGGTGGTTACGGCTGGAGCAGTGGCTGCTCGTCGCCGAACCAGTTCCGCACGAGCGTGTCACGAGACCCGATGCACTTCGAGTTCAATGGAACACCCGATCAGGCACGGGCCATCCAGCGTTTCAACGTCGGAGCCGGCGCCTGCATCGACCGGGTCGATGCTGCCGGTGCAACCAGTCGCTGGTGCATGCTGCGTTCCGAGACCCCAGCCGCTGGCACTCGCATCATGGTCGACACGCCGGCACCGGCCGGAGCCGCCGCGGCACTCGTCAACATCGCCACCACCGCCCCGCTGGCCAACGGCTACATCACTGCGGAGGACTGCGCTGCCCGACCCGACGGCGTGCGCGACTGGTCGAACGGGAACGTCCGGGTCGGTCGCACGGCGTCGGCCACCGCCATCGTGCCGCTCGACGCGCAGGGTCGGTTCTGCCTCTACCAGTCGAGTGCGTTCCACACCGTGGTCGACGTGCAGGGCTGGTTCATCCCCTCGGCGGCGGCGCCGAACGGCAACCTCTTCACGCCCGTGAGCCCCATTCGCACGGTCGACACCCGCGCCCAGACGTTCTGCACCGCGGACTCCACGTGCTATCCGGCAGGGCCGGTACCGGCCGAGGCCGAGGTCATCAGCACTGCACCGTCGGCACTCACTGCTGTCGCGAGCCTCGTGAACATCACTGCGTCCGATCCCTCGCAGCCCGGTTATCTCACGGCCGACTCGTGCTCCAGTCTCGTGCCCGGTCCCCAGACGCGCAGCAACCTCAACTTCTCGGTGGGCGACGTGAACGTCACCAACCTCGCCATC
>CAZQPJ010000170.1:0-5563 GCA_964595105.1 uncultured Bifidobacterium sp. | reverse complement strand
ACGCCCGGCATCGAGGTGCGGCCGCTGCGCCAGATCACCGGCACCGCCCACTTCAACGAGGTGTTCCTCACCGATGTGCGCATTCCCCGCCACGCAGTGGTGGGCGAGGTGCACAACGGGTGGCGCGTGGCGCACACCACGCTCACCTCCGAGCGTGCGTTCATCGGCGGCGGCAACGGTTCGTGGACCGTCGACGGGTTGCTGGCGCTCGCCAAGGCCAACGGCACGTGGCACAACCCGGCACTCCGCGACGAACTGATGAAGGCCAAGGTGCGCGCCGCCACGCTGCAGTACCTCGGCTACCGCATGCGCACTGCGTTCTCGCAGAAGCGAATGCCCGGACCCGAGATGTTCATCATGAAGCTGGCCTACTCGCGTCACTGGGCGGCGAGCATGGACACCGCCATGTCGGTCATCGGGGCCGACGCGATGCTGGCCGAGGGCGAGACGAGCAGTTGGGGCCAGTACCTGCTGACGCAGTTCGCCATCCGCCTGGGGGGTGGCACCGACGAGGTGCAGGCGAACATCATGGCCGAGCAGGGCCTCGGCCTGCCCCGCGAACCCAGCACCGACCGCGACACCCCCTGGAAGGACCTGCTGCGCTCATGACCGACACCGCCGACCTCACCGATGCCGAGTTCGACGCCGCGCTGCAGGCATTCGTGGGCCTCGAGGTGGGGCCGCCCCAGCCCGCACCCGACGAGGTGAACGTGCCGATGGTGCGCCACTGGTGCGAGGCCATCGGCGACCGGAACCCGGTGTACCTCGACGCCGACGCGGCTGCCGCCTCGGTGCACGGCGGCCTGGTGGCACCGCCCACCATGCTGCAGGCCTGGGTGATGAACGGTCTGGCCGGGCCGCAGCGCAACCCCGAGAGCCCGTACGAGCAGATGAACCAGCTCCTGTTCTCGCGAGGGTTCACCAGCGTGGTGGCCACCAACTGCGAGCAGACCTACCACCGCTACGTGCGCCCGGGCGACCGCCTGTCGATGCGCACCGTCATCGACAGCATCAGCCCCCAGAAGACCACGGCACTCGGCACCGGGCATTTCGTGAGCACCCGGCAGGACTACTACGCCGCCGATGGCGAACTGGTTGGTTCGATGCTGTTCCGCATCATCCGCTTCCGACCCGCACCCAAGCCGGCGCCGAAGCCCGCCCGACCACCGCGACCCGAAGCCGCCACCACCCCCGACAACCTGTGGTGGTTCGACGCGCTGAACAACGGCGAGTTCCTGGTGCAGCAGTGCTCCGACTGCGGTCGCCTGCGTCACCCTGCGGGCCCGATGTGCCCTGGGTGCCACTCGCTGAAGTGGAACACCGTGCCGGCCGCCACCACCGGCACCATCCACAGTTTCGTGGTGGTCCACTACCCCGCCATCCCCAGCCTCGACTACCCGCTGCCAGTGGTGCTCGTCGACCTCGACGGCATGCCCGGCATCCGTGTGGTGATGAACTCGGCCGACAGCACGCTCGAGAGCCTCGCCGTCGGTGCCCGCGTGCGCATCGAGGTGCGCGACGCCGGTCCCGACGCCACGCCCACCAGCATCCGCCTTCCCTTCGCCATCGTGGAGCCCTCCGCATGAACTTCGAACTCTCCGACGAACAAACAGTGGTGAGCGACCTCGCCGGTCGCATCATCGCCGACCTCGCCACCACCGCACGCGTGAAGGCTGTGGAGGCTGCAGGGGGCTTCGACCGCGACCTGTGGAGCGCCATGGCCGACGCGGGTCTGCTGGGTCTGTGCCTTCCCGAGGCCCACGGCGGCAGCGGCATGGGCATGGTGGAGCTGGCGCTCATCGCCGAGGCGCAGGGCCGCCACGTGGCACCCGTGCCCGTGGTGCCCACCATCGCCTCGGCCATCACCGTGGCGTTGCACGGCAGCGCCGAACTGTGCGCCGCGGTGCTGCCCGGCGTCATCGACGGCAGCCTGGTGCTCACCAGCGCGCTCGCCGAATCGGGGGCCAACGACGTGCGCACCACCACCGTGCGGGCCACGCCGGTGGCCGGCGGGCACCGACTCACCGGGTTCAAGCCCGCCGTGCCCTACGGCCAGTACGCCGCACGGGTGCTGGTGCCGGCGCACGACGGCCAGGGCAACGTGGCCATCTACGCGGTCGACACCGCCGACCTCGGTGTCACCATCGAACCGGCCATCACGACCGATCGTCAGGCAGCCGCCCACCTCACCCTCGACACCGTGGTGCCCGAATGGGCCACGTTCGGCACCGCCGACACGCTCACCGAACTGGTGCTCGCCTTCACCACCGGCTGGTGCGCGGTGCACCTCGGTGTGGCCGAGGGAAGTCTGGCCATCACCGCCGACCACGTTCGCACCCGCAACCAGTTCGGCAAGCCGCTCAGCTCGTTCCAGGCGGTGGGCCAGCGCGCCGCCGACGGCTACATCACCACCGAGGCGCTGCGGGTGACCGCCATGAACGCTGCGTGGCGCATGGCCGAGCACCTTCCCGCCGCGCACGACGTGCTGGTGGCCGCGTACTGGGCGTCGGAGGGCGGCCAGCAGGTGACGCTGGCCTGCCAGCACCTCCACGGCGGTATCGGCGCCGACATCGACTACCCGGTGCACCGCTACTTCCAGTGGAGCAGCCAGTTGGCCAACACGCTCGGCACCGCCAGTTCGCACCTCGCTCGGCTCGGCACGATGCTGGCCGACGACGCCCACCGGCGCGTGAGCCGATGAGCAGCGCCGCCTCGCGAACCTTCGCCGACGTGACGGTGGGCGAGCAACTGCCCGAACTGGTGCTGCCGCTCACGCGCACGCTCATCGTGTCGACCGCCATCGCGTCGCGTGACTACCAGGACGTGCACCATGATCCCGAGATCGCCCGAGACAAGGGCTCGAAGGACATCATCATGAACATCCTCACCACGAACGGGTTCGTGGGCAGGTTCGTCACCGACTGGGCGGGACCGAACGCCATCATCCGCTCGGTGAAGGTGCGGTTGGGCGTGCCCAACTACCCGGGCGACACGATGACCATGACAGGGTCGATCACCGAGGTGCGTCCCGACGAACGCATCGCCGTGGTGGCCGTGCGCGGCGCCAACCAGATGGGCGACCACGTGAACGCCACGGTGGAGGTCACACTTCCATGAGCAACCGACTGGGCGGAAAGGCCGCCATCGTGGGCATCGGCGCCACCGAGTTCTCGAAGGAGTCCGGCCGCAGCGAGATGAGCCTCGCCAGCGAGTCGGTGCTCGCCGCCATCCTCGACGCAGGTCTCCAGCCGTCCGACATCGACGGCATGGTCACCTACTCCACCGACAACAACCCCGACATCGAGATCGCCCGCAACCTCGGCATCGGGTCGTTGCGGCACTTCAGCCGGGTGCACTACGGCGGCGGTGCGGCGTGCGGCACCGTGGTGATGGCGGCCATGGCCGTGGCCACCGGCGTGGCCGACGCGGTGGTGTGCTACCGGGCCTTCAACGAACGCAGCGGTCGGCGGTTCGGTGCCGGTGTGCAAGACCTTCCCGCTGCGGCCACCGCCGAGCGGGCGCAGTTCTCGTGGACGTCGCCCATGGGTCTGCTCACTCCCGCCAGCTGGGTGGCCATGATGGCCCGGCGTTACATGCACGACTACGGCATCACCAGCGAGGACTTCGGCCGCGTGGCGGTGGCCGATCGCAAGCACGCCGCCACCAACCCGAAGGCGTGGTTCCACGGCCAGCCCATCACGCTCGAGGAGCATCAGGCCAGCCGCTGGATCGTGGAGCCGCTCCACCTGCTCGACTGCTGCCAGGAGAGCGACGGAGGACAGGC
The DNA here is from genome assembly GCA_964595105.1 of uncultured Bifidobacterium sp. Taxonomy (GTDB): domain Bacteria; phylum Actinomycetota; class Acidimicrobiia; order Acidimicrobiales; family Ilumatobacteraceae; genus UBA668. The sequence continues at coordinate 1,779 of CAZQPJ010000170.1, read as the reverse complement.
ACTGGTGGTGGTGTCGGCCGAGCGCGCACGCGACCTGCCCAACAAACCTGCGTACATCACCGCAGGGGCGCAGGGTTCGGGCACCGACCAGTGGACCATGACCAGCTTCTACCGCGACGACATCGCTGCGCTGCCCGAGATGAAGGTGGTGGCCGACGAACTGTGGAGTTCATCGGGTCTCACGCCCGCCGACATCCAGACCGCCATCCTCTACGACCACTTCACGCCGTATGTGCTGATGCAGCTCGAGGAGTTCGGCTTCTGCGGGCGCGGTGAGGCCGGCGACTTCGTGAAGGACGGCCGCATCGAGATGGGCGGCGCTCTTCCCCTCAACCCGCACGGCGGCCAGCTCGGTGAGGCGTACATTCACGGCATGAACGGAATCGCCGAGGGAGTGCGTCAGGTGCGAGGCACCAGCGTCAACCAGGTCGACAACGTCGAACACGTACTCGTCACCGCCGGCACGGGCGTGCCCACCAGCGGTCTCATCCTCGGGAGCCAGCCATGACCATCAGTCTCGACTTCGACACGTTCGACGCCATCAGCAACGAGGCCTACCGCAACGGCCCGCCGCATCACCTCTACGAGGCGCTGCGTCGCGAGGCACCCGTGTTCAAGCACCGCGGTATCGACCCCGGTACGCCTGCGTGGTTCTGGGCCGTGTCGCGTCACGCCGACGTGGTCGACGTGAGCCGTCGGTTCCAGACCTACTCGTCGGCCAAGCAGGGTTCGTTGATGACCATCGACCGCCCCGACCTCGAGATGGCGCGGATGATGATCGACACCGATCCGCCCGACCACAGCCGCCTGCGCAACATCGTGAACCGTGGCTTCACCCCGAAGGTGATGCGCCAGATGGAAGACCACTTCCGCGACGTGGCCGTGCGCCTCATCGACAACGCGCTCGCACAGGGCACCGTCGAGTTCGTCGAGACCGTGTCGAGCGAGTTGCCGCTGGTGGCCATCGCCGAACTGCTGGGCATTCCCTACGACGACCGTCGCAAGGTGTTCGACTGGTCGAACCGCATGATCGGCGCCACCGACCCCGACTACTCGCTGGGGCCCGAGGACGCGGCCATGGCAGCCATGGAGCTGTACATGTACGCCAACGAAATGGCTGCACAGCGCCGCATCGAGCCCCGCAACGACCTGGTCACCACGCTCATCTCTGCCGACGGTGCCGACGAACTCACCGAGCACGAGTTCGACCTCTTCGTGCTGCTCCTGTCGGTGGCCGGCAACGAGACCACCCGCAACGGCATCAGCCACGGCCTGCTGGCACTCATCGAGAACCCACAGGCGTTCGATGCGCTGAAGTCCGACCGTTCGTTGGTACCGAGCGGCGTCGAGGAGATGCTGCGCTGGGGCACACCGGTGAACAACTTCCTGCGCACCGCCACGTGCGACACCGAGTTGCACGGTGTGGAGATCAAGGAAGGCGACGCCGTGGTGATGCTCTACGCATCAGCCAACCGAGATGAAGCCGTGTTCGCCAATCCGTACACGTTCGACGTCACCCGCAACCCGAACCCGCACCTCACCTTCGGTGGCGGCGGTCCGCACCACTGTCTCGGGTTCAACCTCGCCAAGATGGAGATGCGAATCCTGTTCGAGGAACTCGTCGACCGCGTCGACTCGGTCGAACTCGTGGGTGAGGTCACGAAGCTGCGCTCGTCGTTCATCCACGGCATCAAGCAACTGCCGGTGCATCTCGCATCGCGATGACCGACATCGCCACCTCCACGCCGGCCTCGGCCACACCCCACCTCGACGCGCTGC
>CAZQPJ010000169.1:0-5581 GCA_964595105.1 uncultured Bifidobacterium sp. | reverse complement strand
GCGCGATCGATCTCGTCGATCAACAGCACCGGTGGTGTCTCGATGTGGTGGTCGATGGCGCGCAGCAGGGCACGACGGAGCAGGAAGCGCTCGTGGTAGAGCTGCTGCTCGAGCGCGGAGGCGCTGAGGCCGAGCGACTCGCCGGTGGCCTCGGAGGCTCGCAGGTGCAGCAACTGCTTGCTGTAGTCCCAGTCGTAGACGGCCTGCGACACGTCGATGCCCTCGTAGCACTGGAGGCGAATGAGCTCGCCGCTGGTCCAGCGGCTGAGCACCTTCGCCACCTCGGTCTTGCCGACGCCGGCCTCGCCCTCGAGCAGCAGCGGCCGGCGCAGCACCATGGCCAGGAACACGGACGTGGCAAGGCCCTCGTCGGGGATGTAGCCGTAGGCCGACAGCGCTTCGAACACGTCGGCGGGGGAGGAGGGCATGATCGCCATTGCCGTGCAGGTTAGAGGCGGATGCCATGCTGGTGCTCCATGGAGGCCGGCACTGCGCAACTGCACCGGCGAGTGCGCGTGCAGGCGCCCGGAGCCACGCTGGTGGAGGTGCTGGTGCACGGGGAGGGCGGGCTGCGCACTCATGGTGCGGTGCCGATGGCCGACGGGTGGTGGGAAGCGGAGGTGCGCGGCGAAGCAGGCGAGCGCTACGGGCTGTCGGTGGACGGAGGGCCCGAGGTGCTCGACCCCAACAGCCTCGACCTGGTGATGACGACTGCGGGGCCGAGCAGCGTGCTGCGCAGCCCGTGGGGTCGTTCGCCGAAGGGTGCGCCGTTGGCCGAGTCGCCGGTGGTGTACGAGCTGCACGTGAAGGGTTTCGGTGGCACCTATCTCGGTTGCATCGAGCACCTCGACCACGTGATGCGTGTTGGTGCCAACGTGATCGAACTGATGCCCGTGCATCCGTTCGACGATCGCGACAACTACTGGGGCTACATGCCGTTGGTGTGGGGTGCTGTCCATCGCGGCTACGCCGTCGATCCGGGCCGAGCGGCGGAAGAACTGGCCGCCTTGGTGGCAGCGGCGCACGAGCGCGGGATGCACGTGTGGCTCGATGTGGTGTTCAACCACACCGGTGAGGATCATCCTCCGACGACGGCGAGAGGTCTGCGCCACCTCGATCCCACGGTGTACCGCGGTGAGGCGGCCGGCGCGCCCACCAACGACAGCGGCTGCGGCAACGACATCGAGCCGGCGCACCCATGGGTGCGCGAGTTGGTGATCGAGGCACTCGATCGGTTGGCCGACCTCGGAGTCGATGGTTTCCGCTTCGACCTCGCGTCCCTTCTGTCGCGCGACGGTGGCGGACTGGTGACTCGCATCACCGAGTGGGCACAGCGCCGGGATGTGGTGTGCGTGGCCGAACCGTGGGACATGGGCGGATACCAGTTGGGTCGAGGGTGGCCGTGGCCGGGGTGGCTGCAGTGGAACGATCGCTTCCGCGACCAAGTGCGCGGTTTCCTCCGTGGCGAACCCGGGCTCGTGAGGGCGGTGAAGCAACGCGTCCAGGGAAGTCCTGATCTGCTTGGGCCCGACGGTGCCGTACGGTCGCTCAACTTCATCACGGCGCACGACGGGCTGACCATGCACGACCTCACGTCGGTCGACCACGACGGTCATCATGCGTGGAACTGCGGTTCCGACCTTCGGCCGCAGCAACTGCGCAACTACTTCACGATGCTGCTGCTGTCGGCGGGCACACCGATGTGGGTGATGGGTGACGAGTTCGGCCGATCGCAGGGCGGTCACGACAACCCGTACGACATCGACGGCCCACTGACGCACGTCGACTGGACCGGCGCCGAGGCGTGGCGGAACCTCACCGCGTTCGTGTCCGAACTCGTGGCCCTCCGTCGGCGCCACCGACTGGCGTCGTTCCGCTTCCACGGCGTGGGCCCGGGCATCGACGAGGGCTACTTCTCGCGGTCGATCGCATGGTGCTCCGGTGACCTGTACGTGATGGTGAACGCCTGGTGGGAGCCGCTCGACTTCGGTGTGCACGAGGAAGGCACCTGGCGCATTTCGCTGGCCACCGCTGGCGAAGCGCGGCTCGACCCGTCACCTGATGTTGCGGGTGGGGTGCGGTGCGCGGTGGCGCCGCGCAGCATCGTGGTGCTCGAGCGCCGAGCGGTGTGACGGGGCGGCCGGAACGCCCTACGAGTCGAAGCCGAGTCCGAACCGGTCGAGCGTGCGCAGCCACAGGTTGCGTTTGCCGCTTCGGTCTTCGCGGTCGAGCGACCAACGGGTGGCCTGGATGCCGATGAACCGGAACGGCTCGGGCGGGAACGGGATCGGCTTGTCCTTCACGAAGTCGGTCTGCGTGGCCTTGCTGCGTTTGCCGTCGAGGATGTCGAGCATCACCTCGGCGCCGAAGCGTGTGGCCGCCACGCCGAGGCCCGTGTAGCCGACGCTGTAGGCCACGCGACCCTGCAGGCCCCGACCCCAGAACACGCAGAACCGACTGCACGTGTCGATGGCGCCGCCCCAGGTGTGGGTGAACTTGATGCCCTCGAGTTGGGGGAAGGTGTCGAAGAAGTTCTTGCTGAGCTTCGCCCACGTTTCGGGTCGCGACTCGAGTTCGGGGTTGATCTTGCCGCGCCAGTAGTAGATGACGTCGTAGCCGCCCCACAGGATGCGGTTGTCCCACGTGAGTCGGTAGTAGTGGAACTGGTTGCTGATGTCGCTGAGGCCCTGCCGGAGTTCCCAGCCGATCTCGGCCAACTGTGCGTTCGACAACGGCTCGGTGACCATGCAGTAGTCGTAGACCGGGGCGATGTAATGACTCACTCGCTTCAGCAGTGGTTTCGATGCGTTGGTGGCCAGCGCCACCTTGCCGGCGCGCACCTGGCCGAGCGGAGTGTGCACCAGCACGCCCACGCCGTCGCGTTCGATGGACGTGGCCTTCGTGTCTTCGTAGATACGGACACCCAGTGACATCGCCGCCGACTTCAGCCCCCAGGCCAACCGGGCTGGGTCGACCAGTGCGGCCCGGTCCTTGCGCCAGAGCCCGCCCAGGTAGGTGGGCGAGTTCACCTGAGCGCGCATGGCTTCCTGGTCGAGCCACTCGACCTTCTGGCCGAGGTTGCGCAGTTGGGTGTAGTCGTCACGCAGTTCGTCGAGGTAACTCGGGGCGTGCTTCGTGGTGGCGATGTCGATGACGCCGGTGCGTTCGTAGTCGCAGTCGATGTGGTAGCGCTCGATGGCCGACTCGATGTCGTTGAGGTTCTTCAGCCCCAGTTCCTCGAGCAACGGCAACTCCTTCGGGAAGCGTTCCTGGCCGTTGGCGATGCCGTGCGTGAGGCTGCTCTCCATGAAGCCGCCGTTGCGGCCGCTGGCCTGGCTGCCCACCTCGTGCGCCTCGATGAGCACCACGTCGCGGCTGGGGTCGCGCTCCTTGGCGATGATGGCGGTCCACAGACCGTTGTATCCACCGCCGATCACCAGCAGGTCGCAGCTCTCGGTGCGCACCAGCGTGGGGTTGCTGTCGGGCTCGTCGACGTCGTCGTACCAATACGGATACGGGTCCGCATCGGCGATCGCATCGAGATGGAATTCCTGGATCGCGTCGTCGTCGTGGTCGATCGACATTGCTCTCACCACCTGTCGAACCGACAGGCTAATCCACTACGCGGTGAGCACGGGTTGCAGGTCGAGTTCGAACTGTTCGAAGGTGTCGTCGAGGGTGGCGACCCGACGAATCCGGTACCGGGAGCACATCACGAGAGTGAGCGCCACGTCGGGAGTCGGGGCGGTGGTGCGGCCCGTTGCGCGGCGGTGCTGGAAGCCCACGTGGAGAGCATCGACCGCGGCGAACACGCCCCTCCGTCGCCGGCGGACGAACCATGCCACGCGTTCGGTCCGTGTGGGCGAAGTGCCCAGTTCGAGGGGGCGCAGGTGGTCGCCGACCGCGTAGAGCAGCACCTGCTCGTGGCGGAATTGCTCGACGAGGTCGTGATAGGTGAGTGCCGCTTCCCGGTGGCGCGGGTGCTCGGTGTCGTGGACCGCCACGAGCAACGACTGCTCGACGAGCACCTTCGGCGGGTCCATGCTCATGTGAGGGCCGCCAGCGATCGGTCGGCCCGGATGGCCCGGCCACGCCGCTCCATGCGACCCCAGAACAGGAAGCAGCCGCCGGTGATGGCCCATCCCACCAGTCCGTCGATCACCCAGTGCTCTCCGAGGTAGACGAGCGAGGTGAGCATGATGGCGGGGAACACCAGCACGACGGCCTTCAGCCACTTCGGTCGGATCCACGGCAGGAAGAAGGCGGGCACGATGAGTGCGAACGATGCGTGGAGCGACGGCATCGCGGCCACACCGTTGCCGTTGCTGAGGGCCAGCTTGTAGCCGGCACTCCAGCTGTTGAAACCGATGTGGTAGAAGCCGCGGCCGGCGTTGCGATGCAGCTCGGGAAGCACCTGGTAGGGGAACTTTCGGCTGCCCAGCATCCACGGCGGCACCGTGGGCAGCACCACGAACATGAGGCAGGCCACGAAGAGCAGGGTGGCGAACCGCTTCATGAAGCGGGCCCACTGCCGATGGCTGGTGGCCCACAGCGCGGCCATGACGATCATCGGGAACACGAAGTGCGTCATGTAGGTGGTGCACGCCACCACGTCGTACCAGCGAATGCGTGTGCCCCAGAAGTGGCGCTGCAGCACCCAGTTGGGGTCGTGGCCGAAGAAGAGGAACCGGTCGATGTTGCGCATCGTCTCGACCTGCAACGGGAACTTCAGCCGGAACAGACCGAAGTTGATGCCGTCGTCGGCCACGCCGCGGGTGGCCTCGTAGCTGATCCACATCACGCAGTAGGCGACACAGTCGAGCAGCAGCACTCCCCAGGTTCGCCACGTGCGGCCGATGAACGCGCACACCAGGAATGCGGCCACGAGCATCGCCACCGAGACGCGGTCGACCGTGAGGCCACGCCACCGCAGCCAGACCAGATACCACGCGAGGTAGGTGAACATGAGGGCGATGCGCACCGGCCTCAGGTACTCGACCGGCACCACCGCGCCGAGGCCCGTACGCGACGACGGAGGCACGAACGTGGGTGCATCAGCCGTTGTCGACACAGTCGACAACGCTACCCAGCGTTCGTGCCTCCGTCAGCGCACGATTACTTGCTGGCTTCCTCCAGCGCTCGCCGCACGAGCACCTTGGCGAGGTGCACGCGGTACTCGGGGCTTGCGTTGAGGTCGCTCTGCGGTTCGGCTTCCTCGGCGGCCAACTGGGCGGCATCGGCGATGCTGGCGCCCTGGCTGAGTGCGCTCGAGACGCTGCTGGCGAGGATGGGCGTGCTGCCCATGTTCACCAACGCCACGCCGCTCGAGCCGTTGCGGCGCCATGCGGCCACACCCACGATGGCCCAGTCCTGGGCGCGGCGGTTGAACTTCTGGAAGCTCCAGCCGGCGCCCTGCATCTTGGGCACGCGAATTTCGGTGAGCATCTCGTCGGCGGCGAGCGCCGACTCGAGGAAGCCCTGATAGAAGTCGCTTGCCGCGATCTCGCGCGTGCCGTTGGGGCCCTGGGCCACGTAGGTGGCGCCGAGCGCCAACGTGGTGGCGGGAAGGTCGCTCGCCGGG
>CAZQPJ010000168.1:0-5590 GCA_964595105.1 uncultured Bifidobacterium sp. | reverse complement strand
GTCCTCGACCTTGCTGCGGCCGCCGGCGTCGACGACGTGCACCTCATCGCCGCCCTCGGCCTGCACCGCCGGATGCACGAGTACGAGTTGCGCCACGCCCTCGGCGACCGCATCTACGACGCCTTCCACCCACGCGGGATGCTCTACCAGCACGATGCAGAGGACCACGACAACCTCACCGTCATCGGCACCACCGACCACGGTGAAGTGCTGGAGATCAACAAGCGCGCCGCCGACAGCGACCTCGTGGTGTACGTGAACATCAACTCGGTGAGCATGGACGGCGGCTGGAAGAGCATCACCACCGGTCTCGCCAGTTATCGCTGCCTCAGCCACCACCACACGGGCGAGACCCTGCAGCAGACCCGCAGTCTCATGGGGCACCGCGAGCACTCGGCGCTGCACCGAAGCATCTGGCGTCTCGGCAGCGTGTTGCGCGACCACGGGCCGAAGGTGTTCCAGATCGAGTCGACATTGAACACCGACATGTTCCCCGAGCAGTTCTCGTTCATCAACAAGCGCGAATGGGAATGGACGGCGAAGGACCGCGCCACGTACCTGGGCGTCACCAAGGGCCTCTCGATGCTGCCGGTGAAGGCTCGCCGGAAGATGTTCCACGACATCCAGAGTCCGCACCAGATGACCAGCGTGCAGGCTGGTGACACCGAGGCCGTGCACAAGATCACGCTCGACTGGGTGTACCAGCAGCAGTTGGTGCCGGTTGAAGGGCAGACCGACATCCTCACCCTCGGCATCCCGTTCGTGAGCCCGTACAACCCGGACAGCGTGATGAACCCGGTGCTGGTGATGTGCATGGGCCTCGGCTACCTGTTCAACATGTACCGGAACAAGCCGTTGGTGCGCGAGGGCGGCGTGATCATCATGACCCACCCCACCTACCGCGATTTCAACCCGGTGCACCACCCGAGTTACATCGACTTCTTCGAACAGGTGCTGCCCGACACCACCGACCCGGTGGTGATGGGCCAGAAGTGGGAGAAGCAGTACGCCGAGGACGAGTGGTACCGCCACCTCTACCGCACGGGCAACGCCTACCACGGCGTGCACCCCTTCTACGCCTGGTACTGGGGTGCTCACGGGCAGCAGCACGCCGGCAAGGTGATCATCGTGGGCGGTGACGCACCCACCGTTCGGCGCCTCGGCTTCACGCCCGCATCGACGCTCGACGACGCCTTCGAGATCGCCAGCGACGTGGTGGGCCGCACCCCCACCATCACCCACCTCCATGTGCCCAGCCTGCTGGTGGCCGACGTCAGGTGAGCGACAAGCGCACGCTCTCGGTCGCCCAGTTGCGACGCGCCGCGAAGGTCGGCGATGCCGCCAGCAGTGCGCTGCAGGCGGTGATGAAGCCTGCCCGAAACCTCGGCTTCCCCTATCGACGGCCGGCGCGCCCGCGCAATGTGGTGATGCCGCCGGAGGAGAGCACCCTCGGTGCCGACTTCCCGACCGCCTGGGCTCGGAAGGCACCGGCCAAGGCCGCCCGCCGCATGCTGGTGAACGGCCCGCTGAAGGCATTCGTGAAGGCCATCGCCAACCCCGAGGTGGAGGGCCTCGACCGCTTGCACGACCTGCTCGAGCACGACCCTCTACCGGCCGTGATCTTCGCCCCGAACCACCACAGTCACGTCGACACCCCTCTGGTGATCTCGTGCGTGCCCGAGGCATTCCGCCGGAAGTTGGTGGTGGCGGCAGCAGCCGACTACTTCTTCGACAAGCGGGTGAAGGGCAACCTGGCCGCCCTGCTGCTGAATGCCTTCCCGATCGAGCGAGAGGTGACCACCCGCAAGAGCAGCGACGAACTGCGCCGCTTGGTCGACCTCGGCTGGAGCCTGGTGATCTACCCCGAGGGTGGTCGTTCACCCGACGGTTGGGGCCAGGAGTTCAAGGGAGGTGCCGCCTATCTGTCGGGCCGCACTGGCGCACCCGTGGTGCCGGTGTTCATCGACGGCACGGGCGCCATCTACGGCAAGGGCATGAAGCGACCGAAGCCCGGCAACACCAAGGTGGTGTTCGGGAGCCCGCTGTGGCCGCAGGACGGCGAGAACACCCGCCGCTTCAACGCCCGCATCGAGGCCGCAGTCACCGCCCTCGGCGACGAAGCCCTTACCGACTTCTGGACTGCCCGTCGCCGCGCCGCCGACGGCACCAACCCGCGCCTCACCGGGCCGGAGTTCAACAGTTGGCGCCGACAGTGGGCACTCGCCGACCACCGCAAGATGGGCAAGGCCGGCCAGCGCCGCCGTCAACGCCGCCGCTGGCCCGACCTCGGCTGAGCCTCGGCGCAGCGACACCCACTCAATCGTTGGCCGGTTCGTCCGGGGGCAGCAGGTCGGCCAGTGCGGCCTCGAGCCTCGCCACCCGCGCCTCCAACTCGGCCACTCGGTCGGCCACGCTGCCACGCACGTCACCAGCGTCGAGCACGGCCGCCACCGCCGCAATCTCTGGCTCGACGGCCACCAACTGCTGCCAGCGCGCCTCCTTCTGCCCGGGTTGGCGTTCGAGAAGATGCACCGAACCGGCCGCTGCAAGGGAGCGCAGCACACCCTCCACCGCGTCGAGCGACGCGAACTCGTGCAGGCGCTCCGTGCGCGCCCGCAACTCGGCCACCGTCTGCGGACCGCGCAGCATCAGCACGGTCAGCACGGCCACGGCGTCGGCTTCCACCGCCCAGGTGTCGGTGGCCACCTGCCGATACCGGGTGACGCTCCTCCCCTGCCCCGGCAGCACCGACCGAACCAGCCCGCCGCTCTTCAGCCCTGCAACCGCAGCCTCCACCTCGTGCTCGTCGAGATGCATCACCGGTTCGCGAGACGTGGTCTGGTTGCACGCCGACACCAATGCGTTCAAGCTGAGCGGGTACTGGTCGGGCACGGTGCGCTCCTTCTCGAGCAGGCACCCCAGCACACGTCCTTCGATTGCCGTCAGCATGGTCGGCACGTTACCCAGCCCTGCGCGATGCTCTCCGCATGATCCGACTGCGCCAGGTCGCCCTCGTGGCACGCGACCTCAACCGGGCTGTCGACGAGCTCTGCGATCACCTCGGTCTCACCGTGTGCTTCAACGATCCGGGCGTTTCGTTCTTCGGTCTGCGCAACGCGCTGATGTGCATCGGCGACCAGTTCCTTGAGGTCGTGTCACCGGTGACGGAAGGCACCACCGCCGAACGCCTGCTCGACAAGCGTGGCGGCGACGGCGGGTACATGGCGATCTACGAGGTCGACGACCTCGACACCCGGGAGACCGCACTCGGCACGGCGGGCATCCGCATCGTCTGGAGGGGCGACCTGCCCGACATCCGCGGCCGGCACCTGCACCCGGCCGACGTGGGAGGCGCCATCGTGAGCATCGACCAGCCGACGCCCAACGGCGCGTGGCACTGGGGTGGCCCCGACTGGGTGGCCCACCGCGACACCACCGTGGTCACCGGTATCGCCGGCGTGGTGGTGGGGGCAGCCGACCCTGCAGCGATGCGTGCGCGCTGGCGAACCGCCGGAGTGGAACACGCCGTGACCTTCCAACCGTCAGGCCCACGCGGTGAGGGCATCGACGAACTCGAGCTCGTCGCCACCGACCGGCGCAGAGCTGGTGAGCAGATGCGCCTCTGCGGCCTCACCGTGCGACTGGTGTAGACCGCCACACAGCCCGAGGCTCAGGGGCAGCCGGGAGCGCTGCTCTTGGGGATGATGATCTCGACGCCCACGATGAAGTTCTTGTACCCCTTCGTGTTCACGTTGGCGGCGTCGAGCTGCGCCACGGTGACATCGAACTTCGTGGCCACCGTGCTCGGCAGGTCACCGTCCTGGATCTTGTACTTGCCCGCCACACAGTTGGAGCCACCACCGGCCAGGGTGGTGGTGGTTTGGCTGGGGGTGACGGGCAACGACGTGTCGGGCACGAGCGTGCTCTGCGGCACCATGGCCCCCGCCGGGATGATGATCTTCAGCCCGACGAAGAACGCGCTGTACCCCGCCGTGTCGACGTTCGCGAGGTTGAGCGCATCGAGCGTGATGCCATACCGCTTGGCCACGGTGAACGGAACGTCGCCCGACTGCACGGTGTACTGAGTCGGTTCGATGGTCTGCTGCCCCGGCTGACCCGGCCCCGGCAACGTGGTGACCGGGATGGTGCTGGGCGTGGGCGGCAGGGTGGCCCAGTTGGTGCTCGACAGGTTGAGCACGCTCGACGTGGACGCCGTGCTGCTGTTGCCGCACGCGCTCAGCAACGCAGCCGCGCCGACAACAACGGAGACCAACCACTTCTTCGACATGGCCGAAAGACTACGGCAGGGCGCTACTGAAGTGGTCGCGCAGTGGGTGGGATGGGCTTCGGCAACTGCGACTCACCCATCAGCCATGCGTCGACACCGGCGGCACACGAACGGCCTTCGGCGATGGCCCACACGATGAGGCTCTGCCCCCGGCCCATGTCGCCGGCCACGAACACACCGGTCACGTTGGTCATGTACGCATCGTTGCGAGCCACGTTGCCGCGCTCGTCGAAACGTACTCCCAACTGGTCGAGCCACGACCCCTTCTCCGGTCCCACGAAACCCATCGCCAGGAAGACGAAGTCTGCAGGGAGTTCGCGGTCGGTGCCCTCGATCTTCCGGAAGCGACCGTCGACCATCTCGACTTCATGGATCAGCAGCGCGCGCACGCGGCCGTTGCCGTCGTCGAGGAACCGTTCGGTGTTCACGCTGTAGAGACGCTCACCGCCCTCCTCGTGGGCGGACGACACCTTGTACACCATCGCGAACTGCGGCCACGGGTTGCCCGCCGCACGCGACTCGGGCGGCCGCGGCATGATCTCGAGCTGCGTCACCGAGGCGGCACCCTGACGGTGGGCAGTGCCCAAGCAGTCGGCACCGGTGTCACCTCCGCCGATGATCACCACGTGGCGCCCTGCGACGTCGATGGCCGCCGGGCCATCGCCCTCCTGCTGCCGGTTGGCCATCGGCAGGTACTCCATCGCCTGGTGGATGCCGGCGAGTTCACGGCCGGGCACCGGCAGGTCGCGCCACGACGTGGCTCCACAGGCCAGCACAACGGCGTCGTACGACGCCAACAGCACCTCCACGTCGATGCCGTCGCCCACCACCGCATTCGTGCGGAACTCGGTGCCCTCGGCTTCCATCTGTGCGACGCGCCGGTCGACGTGACGCTTCTCCATCTTGAACTCGGGGATGCCGTAGCGCAGCAAGCCGCCGATGCGATCGGCACGCTCGAGCACCACCACGTCGTGTCCCGCTCGGGTCAACTGCTGAGCAGCTGCCAGACCCGCCGGGCCGGAGCCGATCACCACGACACGCTTGCCGGTGCGCACGGTCGGGACCTGCGGCACCACCCAGCCTTCGTCCCATGCGCGATCGACGATCTCGACCTCGACCTGCTTGATGCTCACCGGATCGTTGTTGATGCCCAGCACGCACGCGCTCTCGCACGGCGCCGGGCACAGCCGACCAGTGAACTCGGGGAAGTTGTTCGTGGCGTGCAGGCGGTCGATGGCATCTCGCCAGTGCTCGCGGTACACGAGGTCGTTCCAGTCGGGGATGAGGTTGCCGAGTGGGCAC
>CAZQPJ010000167.1:0-5597 GCA_964595105.1 uncultured Bifidobacterium sp. | reverse complement strand
GGGGCCGATCCACCGCAGCCCGGCAACAGAAGCGGGGGATGACAGCAGGAAAGACAGCTGGCGTCGGGAAAGACCGATGACGATTCGGAAAGACGATTCGCGGGCCGCCGCTCTTGGGCGACGGCCAACCGACCCGCCGGGCTCCCTGCGTCAGGGAGACAGTCGGGAATGGTCGTAGCACGGGCGTTCAGCGCCTGATGGACGGGAGTTCGATTCTCCCCAGCTCCACAATGAGGTGTTGGCGGGTTTTCCCGCCAACACCATCTGCGTTACGGCGCAGAGCTGGTGTGCGATCAATCGCGCGGATGCTGAATGAGAAACGACCAGATCGCCCGACTGGAATCGAAGCCTTCATACGGCTCGCCCAGCAGCGCGGCGGCCCCTTGGGACGCTGCTCGGTGACCCATCCACGCATGGCTCGCACCCTTGACCGCGATCAACCGCACCACCGCACCGGCGGCACAATTCGACCACGTCGACACCTTCAAGTCGGGTCTCGACTCACCGGGATCAAGGAGCGTCTCGACATCGCAGCCATCCAGCTCCGCGAGTGTTCTCACGGCGACACGAGCAGACCTGAACTCGACGCCAGACACACCGGTGCCCTTCCCCCCATCGATCGGGTGATTCGTGTCGGCGAGGCCATGGATGTGCAGCACGGACACTGATTCCTTGGGCCGGCAGTCATCGATCCCGAGGCTGCCTGCTTGCACGCCGATCGCAACGATCCGATCCGAGAGTTCGCACGCCAGCCGATAGGCCATGATCGCACCGTTCGAATGTCCAGCGGCAAAGGTCCGTGTTGCATCGATGTTGAAGCGTTCATCGAGAAGCTCGATCAGGAACCTCACGTATCCCACATCGTCAACGTCCTGACGAACAGCCGGCCCGCAGCAGTAACCGCCATTCCATGTCTGGAGGCCTGGCCGGTCGGGTACCGCCCGGATGCCGTCCGGGTACACGACAATGAACCCGTTGGCCTCGGCGAGTTCATCGAAACCGGAGTTCACTGCGAACTGCTCCGAGGTTCCGAGGCCGCCGTGCAGTGCGATCAGCAAGGGCGCGGCCTCACCTTCTCGGAGGGTCGTCGGGACGTACAAGCGAAAGTGCCGCCGGACACCATCTGGCACCTCGACCCACTCATCGCTCACCATTCCCACTGCTGAGGTCGCCGTCTTCGCAAGCGCATACGGGTCGAACTCGGCGGAGGCTGTCGTCGATGGTGCAGCCGTCGTTATCGGAGCCCTCGACGTCGAAGGCGAGGAGGAAGCTCCGGTCGAGGTCGTAGTTGAGCCGGCCCCCACCGGCGGATCGACCCTTTCACCTTCCGGCCTTGCGCAACCCGACATGCCTCCGGCCAGACACAGCGAAAGCGCAATGACGAGTCCGGCCCGGGGAAGCGACCAAATTCTCACGACCACTGACGGCCCCCGCCACCCGAGACGAGCACAGGTTCCATACCGAATCAGTGTTGCACGTTCCACGACTCATCGGTTGGTGATCGTCTGGATGTGGAACTCCCCAGTCTGTGGAGGCGTACGACTGATCTCGTGCTGCGCCCACGTCGACGAGAGCCACCGACACCCCACAGCGAGGTTCTCCCGGAACAACCGGGTGGGTTTCCCGAACAACTCCGGCCAGCCCTGGTCGTCGCCACGGAAGCGCCGAATGCCGGGCATCTGAGCTCCGGTCGAGGTGTTCAGAACTAGGGCAGGGTGCGCACGCGTTGAGTCGAGCCGCCTCACCCGTGGCGCCTCGCTGTCATCGGGCTCCGATGGCGCGGGCGGCCCGGTCAGCAACGTCGGCGCCGGCTAGCTGACGCACCAGCAACAGGCCGTCGAGGGTGGCGATGGCTGCCGACGCCTCGTTCCTCCTCCGCGCCGGCGTGCCCCTGATGAATCCACTCGCCCAATCGATCCACCCCACCACCAGCTGCGGCACCAACACCGTGTACGGATCGATACCTGCGGCGGCCAGCCCCCCTGCCTCGAAGAAGAGCGCGAACACCGGGTCGACCTCAGGTCGCGCCAGCATCGGCCACACCACCCGCACCAGGTCGACATGGTCGGCAACCGGTGCCGAGAGGGCGGGAGCGAGCACCGCGCGAAGGTGCTCGCCGAGGCTCGCCAACACCTCACCGATGAGATCGTCCTTCGATGGGAAGTAGTACACGATCACGCGGTCGCTGATACCCAGACGACGAGCGAGGCGACCGAAGGTGAGCCGACTGAGCCCATCGTCGAACACGGCCGCAAGCGCTCCATCGAGAATCTCGTCCTTCGTGTGCCGGTAACCCACGAGCGTTGATTGTAGTGATCACTGCGATTACGGTTTCGCAGTGATCACTACACATCTGGAGGCTCCCCCATGACCCTGACGGCAACCGAGGCATCCGAACTGTTCCGGCAGGAACCGGCCCGGTACCTCGACGTCGGCTCCGGCGAGGTGGCCTATCGGTGCGTGGGCAGCGGACCCGACGTCCTGTTCGTGCACGGCTGGCCGGTGAGCAGCGCCACCTTCCGCTGGCTGCTCCCCTTCCTCGCCGACCAGGTCACCTGCCACCTCATCGACCTGCCGGGTGCAGGGTCGAGCCGATTCACGGCCCACACGCCGCTCACCATCGCGAACCACATTCATTCCGTACGCCGCACACTGGATGTGCTGGGCCTCGACGATGTCGCCGTGGTCGGCCACGACAGCGGCGGCCTGATTGCGCGCCACGCCCTGGCGGGCGATGCACGGGTGCGAGCCTTCGGCCTGATCGACACCGAGCAGTCCACCGGAGTGAGCTGGAAGTTCAGGTCATTCCTGGCGGGGCGGTGGGTTCCGGGATTCGGCAACGCGCTCGGCTGGGTGGCGGGCAAACCTCGCCTGCGCCGGAGCCGACTGGTGCTGGGCGACGCGTTCGTGGACCGCTCGTTCCTCGACGGCGAGTTCGACGAGTTCTTCCTGCAGCCCATCCACCGATCGAGCGACCATCGGGCCGCCACCATGAAGCTGCTGAAGAGTTTCGACTACCAACTCATCCGAGACCTCCCGTCGCTCCATCGACGGATGGACGTGCCCGTGGTGCTGGTGTGGGGTGAACACGATCGCTTCTTCCCCGTGCGCCGCACCGAGCAGATGGTGTCCGACTTCGCACGAGCCCATCTGGCTGTCATCCCGAACACTGGTCTCTTCGCCCACGAGGAGCAGCCGGAAGCAGTGGCTGCGGCCCTCCTTCCCATCCTCACTGCTGGGCGGTGAGCCGAGCGAACGCGGCGGCCTGCCACATCTCGAGCTGGTCACCCGCAGTGGACGGCGTGACGTTGCAGCCCACCCGCAACAGACGGCCCCAACGATCAGGGCCTGACGCTCGCCGTCATCGACCGCACGGAGTTCAGCGCCATCGAGACCACGCGGTCGGGTTCGCCGGTGGCGGCCAGGTTCGGCACCCTCCGACGGATCTCGTCGAAGATGACCACCAGCTCGCGCCGTGCCAGATTCGCGCCCAGGCAGAAGTGGGGTCCACCGGCGCCGTAGCCGACCTGCTGCGGGTGGACGGGACGGCGCACGTCGAACCGCTCGGGATCGGCGAACACGGTCTCGTCGAGGTTCGCCGACGGATACCACAGGGCCACCTTCTCACCCTCGTGCAACGTGACGCCGTGCAGCTCGACGTCGCGGGTCAGCACCCGGCACATGTTCGAGATCAGCGGTTCGCAGCGCACGATCTCCTCCACTGCGGTGGCCGCATGGGTGTCGAAGTCGTCGAACCACACCCTGCGCTGGTCGGGATGACGGGTCAGCAGCCGAAGCCCGTGCGTGGTGGCATTGCGGGTGGTCTCGTTGCCGGCCGAGAGCAGCAGGATGAAGAAGTTGGCGAACTCCTTGTCGGTCAACCGCTCCCCCTCCACCTCGGCGTGCATCAGCACCGAGGTGAGGTCGTCGGTGGGCCGCTGCAGTCGCTGCCGGCCGAGCTCGATCGCGTAGTCGGCGATCCGCCGTAGCCCCGACGCGGCACCGTCGATGCCCACGCTCGGGTCGTCGGGTGAGACGGCATCGTTGGTCCACTGCAGCATCAGCCCGTGGTCCGCATCCGGCACACCGAGCATCGAGCAGATGGCCCGCAGCGGCAACTTCGAAGCGACCTCGGCGACGAAGTCGAACTCGGCGCCGTCGCCAAAGCGGTC
Organism: uncultured Bifidobacterium sp.; assembly: GCA_964595105.1. Taxonomy (GTDB): domain Bacteria; phylum Actinomycetota; class Acidimicrobiia; order Acidimicrobiales; family Ilumatobacteraceae; genus UBA668. The sequence continues at coordinate 1,425 of CAZQPJ010000167.1, read as the reverse complement.
GAGCAGTTCGTCGATGATCTCGGCGGCGATCACGCGCAGAGCGGGCTCGTAGGAGGCGATCTGCTTGGGCGTGAATCCGCTGGCGACGAGACGCCGCATGCGGGCGTGCTCGGGGTCATCGAGGTTGATCATCGAGGGATAGAACTCGCCGAGTTTGTCGGGCATCTCCTCGATGTCGATGGTGACACCGGAGCAGTACACGCTGGGCGTGCGACTGGCGTGCCAGATGTCGTCGTACCTGGTGAGGGCCCAGAACTCGGTGCACGCCCGGCTGAAGTCACTGCGCCGGGGCGGGTACCAGCGAACCGGGGCCTCGCGCCGCAACTCCGCGAAGACCCTGGCCCGGTGCTGCGGCGTCGCAGCCCAGAAGGCCGAGTCAGCAAGGTGCTCGGCATCGAGGTCGATCACGGTGTCATCCATGACGAGTCAGTCAAGCCGCAACGGCGGAGATGGGCAAGAACCGACCGCCCTCCACGTCGGTACACCGACCCGCGCGCCGCCACTAGCGTGCGGCCATGGCTCCTCAGCAACACCGCCCACGGAAACGTCTCACGGTTGCCGACCTCGCCGACCTGAAGGGGAAGCGCCAGCTCACGATGCTGCGCATCTTCACGGTGGAGGAGGCGGCGGCCGCCGAGGAGGCCGGCATCGACGTGGTATCGGCTCCGCCCGAACTCGTGACGCATCCCCAGTACCGCCAGGTCGCACCGTCACTGTTCACCATGACCGGCCGCAACAGCAGGGTGATGGGAACGGCGTCGCAGATGCTGCAGTTCGCCGGCGAGATGCTCGACGCCGATGCCGACGCCGTCTACTCGTCGGGCAGCCTCGACACCATCCGCTTCCTCGTGGGCGAGCACATTCCCGTGGTCGGCCATGTGGGGCTGGTGCCGTCGCGGGCATCGAGCATGGGTGGCTTCCGAGCCATTGGAAAGACAGCCGACACGGCGTGGCAGGTGTACCAGGACTGTGTGGCGCACGAGGAGGCCGGCGCCATCGCCGTGGAGATCGAGGTGGTGCCTGCCGAGATCGCCACCGAGATCAGTCGTCGCATGACGAAACTGTCGCTGTGGTCGATGGGTTCGGGTTCCGGGTGCGACGCTCAGTACCTGTTCGCAATGGACATCCTCGGCTCGCACCGAGACCACATCCCGCGACACGCGAAGGTGTATCGCAACTTCGCCGACGAGTTCGACCGCCTGCAGCGCGAACGCGTGGCGGCGTTCCGCGAGTTCCGCGACGACGTGGAAAGCGGTGCGTTCCCCGAGGAGGGGCACATCGTGAAGATTGACTCCGATGAACTCGCCGACTTCAGGAGTCGACTCCACAACGGCTGACGCTGCGACCTAGCCGCGACGCCGCAGCACGAACTCGACGATGTCCTCGCCGTGGGTGTCCTGCAGGAAGTGACCGGCCGGCACCTCG
>CAZQPJ010000166.1:0-5612 GCA_964595105.1 uncultured Bifidobacterium sp. | reverse complement strand
CAGGCTCGCTGTCGCTGGCGGCCGGGCCGATCGACTGTTTCCCGCCGCGCTGCGCAAGCACCACGCCGAGACCCGCCACCAGCACCACGGCCGCGGCCGCCACGGCCAGCCATCCCCGGCGTGACGAGCGGGCAGTGCTCGACGTCGTCAGCCGCACCGCGCCCGCCTCGTCGCCGGCCGGTGCCGCGTCGTGCACCTCGTCGAGCGCGGCGCGCATTCGGGTGAGCAGTTCGTCGTCGTTCATCGTCCGGTCGCTCGTGTCGTCGTTCGTGTCGTCGTTCATCGTTCGATCTCCTTGCGCAGCGCGTCGATGCCGCGGTGCAGCAGCACCCGCACCGTGGCCGGGGCGCAGCCCAGCGATTCGGCGATCTGTTCGTCGGTCCAGTCGGCCCAGTAGCGCAACGTCACTGCTGCCCGCTGCCGGTAGGGCAGGGCGTGCAGCGCGTCGAGCATCTCGTTGGTGGGCGCCGTGTAGGCGGTGGGTTCACCGGCCCGGGCCCTCGCCTCGCGCCGTCGGGCCCGACCGTTGCTGCGGTGCCACGAATGGCACCGGTTCACGACGGTGCGCCGCAGGAAGGCGGCGGGGTCGTCGATGCGGCCGAGCCGCTGGCCCACGGCGTGCAGGGCCTCCTGCGCCAGGTCCTCGGCCACACCTCGGTCGCCCACCAACGCCACGGCCCAGCGCACGGCGTGCGCGCGGTGGTCGCGGAAGAAGGTGTCGAAGTCGGTGCTCATCGCCGGGGCCTGCAGATCAAGTGTTGCTGTCTGCACGTCCACCTTGACGCCACCGGTCGCCGATCTGTTTCACTGGCCGGATGCTGCTCACCGAAATCGACCACGTTGCCATCGCCGTCCGCGACCTCGAGGCCGCCATCGAGTACTACGCCAAGGCGTTCGGCGCCACGGTCGACCACCGCGAGGTGGTGGAGAGCGACGGTGTGGAGGAAGCGCTGCTGAAGGTGGCCGAGAGCTACGTGCAGTTGCTCACCCCCACCCGCGACGACAGCCCGGTGGCCAAGGCCATCGAGAAGCGTGGCGAGGGCCTGCACCACATCGGCTACCGCGTCGCCGACTGCCAGGCGGCGCTCGACAGCATGCTGGCCGCCGGCGCCATGGCCATCGACAAGGCGCCCCGCCCCGGCAGCCGCGGCACCACGGTGGCGTTCATCCACCCCAAGGGCAGCTTCGGCACGCTCATCGAACTGGTCCAGGAAAACCCCACCCCCCACTGACCCATCCGAGTGCCAGTGCTCCATGCGAGTGGCAGCGCACCGCCCGAGTGGGACGTTGCACCCCGGGTGCCACCTGCCACTCGGATGCCCGGCGAGGTCGGCCGGCCGGTCGGCCGGTTGGCGGGGCGGGCGGTCGGGCCGGCCGGGCGGGCCGGCGGGTCGGCTGGGGTCGGGGACCTCGTGGTTCAGTCGGCCTGCAGAACCAGACCCTTCAGGTACTCGGCCTCGGGGAAGGCGAGCGGCACCGGGTGGTCGGTCGGTTGGTGCAGTCGCCCGACGATGCGCACCGTGCGTCGTGCGTCGAGCGCAGCGCCCGCGACCACCTTCTGGAACAGGTCCATGGTCATCGCTCCGCTGCACGACCACGTCAGCAGCACGCCGCCGGGCGCCAGCAGCTTCACCGCCAGCAGGTTGAGGTCCTTGTAGGCGCGTGACGCCTTCTCCACCTGCCCCTCGGTGTTGGCCAACTTCGGCGGGTCGAGGCAGATGAGGTCGTACTGCCGGGCCCGGTCGCGGAGCCCGCGCAGCGTGGTGAAGGCATCGCCCTCCACCAGTTCGCCCACGTCGACATCGTTCAGTTCGCCATTGCGCCCGGCGACCGCGAGCGCTGGGCCCGATGAGTCGATCGATGTCACCGATGCGGCACCACGAGCCGCGGCGATGACGCTGAACGCACCCGTGTACGAGAACACGTTCAGCACTCGTCGGCCGTCGGCGAGGCGTGCCACCTCGGCGCGGGCGTTGCGCTGGTCGAGGTAGAAGCCCGTCTTGTGCCCACCGGACACGTCGACGGCGAAGCGGAACCCGGCCTCGTTGGCCACCAGATCGGGCGATGGGTCTCGCCCCCGGAGCAGACCGACCCGAGCGGTCAGACCTTCGCGCTCGCGCACGTCGGCATCGCTGCGCTCGTACACGCACTCCACGCCCGGCAGGTCGAACAGGGCGTCGGCCAGCACCTGTCGCCACGCATCGGCGCCCGCGGTGGTGAACTGGCACACCACCGTGTCGCCGTAGCGGTCGGCGATGAGGCCCGGCACGTCGTCGGCCTCGCTGAACACCAGTCGTGCCGAGTCGGTGTCGCCCGCCAGCAGTGCCGACCGCCGTGCGGCCGCCGCGGCAACCCGTTCACGCACGAACGTCTCGTCGACCTTCGTGCTGCCATCGAAGGTCCACATCCGGGCGCGTATCTGTGACTCGGGGCTGAACCCCGCGACGCCCAGTTCCGTTCGGTCGGCGGCGCGCACCAGCACGGTGTCGCCCGATACCGGGGACCCGTCGACCCGCGCCACGGCGCCGCTGAACACCCACGGGTGCCGACGCTGCAGCGACCGTTCGCGGCCTGGCTTCAACCACAGCGTGGGCAGGGACGGCATGCCCCCACGGTACCGACCGCGTCAGTGCAGCGTGAGGTCGCTGGTGTTGCCGGTGGCGAACAGCCAGCCGTCGGCCCGATTGCGTTCGATCATCAACTGGTCGACCTGCTGCCGCAACGTGATGTTCTCCTGCACGCACGACTCCAGTGTCCCCACCAGCGCGTGGAGACGGTCCTCGAGCGCCGTGAGGCGAGCCGACGTATCGAACGACATGATCGAGTCGAGCGGTGGCTCCGGGCGGATGTTGGCGCAGTCGAGTCGGTTCTTCACGTCGGCCCGCACCTGCTCGATGAGCCCGATCACCGTTGCCTGCACCCGGTCGAGATCGGCCCGTGCCTCGGCCCGTGCCGCGTCGGTGCCCTGCTGGGCCAGCGTGACGTATGCGGCGGTCGCGGTGTACTGCGACAGAACCTGCTGCTCGACGGTGGCCATCCGGTTGCGGAGCTCGGTCGCCACCACCACCGGGTTCTCATCACCGGCCTCGTCGAGGAAGGGCGTCGCCGCCTCGGTGCCGGTGCTCCAGGTGTCGCTGTCCCTCTGGTTGCGCCACAACATGGTCGTCTTCCTCCTGCAGCCGAGCGTCTCGCCGGCGTCGTACGTGCAGGAGTTGTCGGCGCTCAGCAGCACTTTCTTGAGGTTCGCGAAAAGTTTCGAAGATTCTTCTCAAGTGTTGTCGAAGTCCCGCCGACATCTTCGTTGCGATCGTACGGCAGGTGCCGGAACGACGTTCGGAACCAAGCAATCGGGAGGACCCCCAATGAACAACAAGACTGAAATGGTCGCCGGGAAGAAGGATCGGGGTTTCACCCTCGTCGAGCTTCTCATCGTGATCGTGATCCTCGGCATCCTGGCCACCGTCACCGTGTTCGCCGTCCGCGGCATCACCGACAAGGGCCAGACCAACAGCTGCGCCGTCGAGAAGCGCGCCATCGAGACCGCCTTCGAGGCCTACTTCGCCGACACCGGCACCGACGCCGCTTCGCTGTCGGCCCTCGTGCCGGGCTACCTGAAGACCGACCCGTCGGCTCGCTGGACCTTCTCGGCCGGCTCGCCCCCGACGATCGCCGGTGCGGGCACCTGCGCCTGATCCCACCGGATCGAAGCAACTCAACGAAGGGGTCGGGACACAGTCCCGGCCCCTTCGAGGTTTTTCCGAGATGACGAAGATTCATGTGAAGTCGAGCGACTCGTCTGCCGATGAACATCCCGAGGAAGGGCAGGAGCCATGAGGGCCGGGCGCACAAGAGAGATCGATGACGAGGCCGTGGCTGCGCCGCAACGCGACGCAGGCTTCAGTCTCACCGAGTCGATCATCGCCGTGGCTCTGATGGCCATTGCCGTGGTGCCGATCCTTCTGGCAGCTGCGCTCACGGTGCGCACCTCTGCGCAGAGCCGTTCGCTCGCTCGCCTCGAGACGGTGCTGGCCAACGCAGCGGACCGCGTGAACCGTGCGCCAGAGAGCTGTGATTACACGATCTACGTGCAGGCGGCGGCGCTTGCGGAGGGCTGGCAGTCGAGCCAGGCCGCAGTGTCGTACCAGTACTACTCGCCGGGCAGCACGGCTGCTGCGGGCGGGACGTGGCAGGCGGGTGCCTGCCCGAGTGGTGTCCGTTCCTCAGGGCTGGTGCAGATGGTCACCATCAGCCTCACTGCACCCGATGGGCTGACCGTTCGAACCGTTCAGGTGGTGAAGAGTGATGTCTGAGGTGCGCAGGACGTGGCGTGACCGTCGTCGAGGCAAGGGTCTCGACTCGGGGATGACGCTCCCCGAGTTGCTGATCAGCATCGTGGTCACCGGCACGCTGGTGTCGGGTATGGCCGTGGCCACCACGGTGGTCCTCCGGCAGGGCGACAACAACAAGGGTCGACTCAACAACTCGCGCTCGGAGCAGAGCGTCGGCCTCTGGATGCCCGCAGACCTCGCGTCGGCCGAGTACGTCGACACGAACCCTGCGTCGTCGCCGTGCGGAACTGCATGCCCGACCGATGTGAATGTCGGTGGCTCGAATGCGGTCCAGCTCGAATGGACCGGCTCTGCGGTGAGCACCACCACGGGGCAGGCCGTCGCCACGACCACGAAGGTGTCGTACCGCTACGTCGAGGTGGCCGACGGGTTCGATGTCATCCGTGTTGCCTGTGTGTCGGTCGGCGGCGCTGCCCCCACCTGCGACCAACTGACGCTGCTGCACAACGTGGAAGCGCCTCCCGTCGGTGTGGCGTGGACACCCGGGGTGACGCAGCCCACCTGGGTGATGCTGGTGGGCCTGGCGCTCGACCCTGCGTCACCGGATGCAGGTTCTGGCGCGGCCACCAGTTCCGACCCGACGTACCGCATCAAGAATGGGCGCCGTGTGACCGTGACCGTGAACGGTGGCGGCGACATCGCCGGCGCCGGTGGTGGTGAGGACAAGATCACGCTCAGCGCAGGTGGCGTCGATCGGCAGACGAACCTCAGCACCTCGAACCTCAACGTGGCGCCCACGTTCTCGGCCACCCGTTCGCGCTGCGGCGGCAACTTCGGAATGCTCGTCGACACCTCGGGTTCGATCGGATCGACCAACATGTCGAGCGTTCGTACCGGCATCACCCAGTTCGTCAACACCTTCGCCGGCACGCCCATCAAGTTGCAGGTGGTGCGCTTCAGTTCCACCGCCAGCACCCTCGGTGCGGGCACGGGCTGGAGCCGTTGGTACGACATGCTCGTCGATGCCGACGTCACCGACTTGAAGAACCAGGTGGCCACCCTGTCGTCGAGCGGCTCGACGAACTACGAGGACGCACTGTTCAGGATGTTCATGAACTCGGACGGCACCACCCAGCAGGTGTTGCCCGACACGCTGATCTTCTTCACCGACGGAATGCCCACCTACAACCGCCTGAACGCCACCTCGGCCTCGGCCGCGGCGGTGGCGCACCCCGACGACTCCGGGTTCCCGAGCGCGAACGGGTCCTCGTACAACCAGTTGTCGTGGAACCGGGCGAACCGCATCGCCCGCCAGTACGACGC
>CAZQPJ010000165.1:0-5613 GCA_964595105.1 uncultured Bifidobacterium sp. | reverse complement strand
CCGACCTCCTGCACCCAAAGCAGGAACGCTACCGCTGCGCCACTCCCCGGTCGCCTGATGGACGATCTCGTCCGAAGACTATCGGCGGCCCAGTAGGGCCGCTCGTCCGTGGGACGTCGATGGTCACGGCGAGGCGGGTACGACCACCACTGGCACGGGGGAGTGCTGCAGCACGGTGCGGCTCACCGAGCCCATCACGAGGGCGGCGAAGCCGCCGTGACCGCGGGTGCCCACGACCACGAGGTCGGCGTCCTTCGCTGCGTCGATGATGGCCTTGGCCGGGCCCTGTTCGCACACGATGGGATGTATCCGGAGCGAGGGCGCCAACTCCTTCGCGTGACGTGCGCTCGCCTCGAGCGTCCGCATCGCATCGAGCCGCATCTCGTTCCGCGGCTCGCTGACGCCGGTGCGTGCCCCCATGTACGGGTAGCTCCAACCGTGCACGAGGACCAACTCGGCGCTGCAGCGGAACGCCTCCTCGACCGCCCACTCCAGGGCAGCGTCGCTACCCGGTGAACCGTCGACCCCCACGAGGATGCGACCGATCGCCGCGTCGCGTCGTTCGGTGCCGTGGACCACGGCGACGGGGCCGCGGGCGCGGTGGGCCACCATGGTCGCCACTGTTCCGAGTACGTCGGCGAGACGTCCCGGATGGGAGGTCGCCCCCACCACCACGATGTCCTCCGACTCGGTGCTGCCGGTGATCGCGTACCCGGCGGCGCCCAGCACCACCTCGCCCGACACCTCCAGCGGCAGCCCGAACGAACCGGCGAGTTGCACCGCCCGCTCGTTCACGGCAGTGCGATCGGCCACCAACCCGGACACGGTGGCCTCGTCGACGGTGCCTGCGCCCACCAGACCGGCCTCCACGGCCACCGGCAGTTCCGCGCAGGTGATCACACGGAGCGGCCACCTGCGGCGGGCCGCCTCGTGGGCCGCCCACCGCAGCGCCTCGATGGAACCCTCGGTGCCGTCGACACCCACCACCACGCGCGGGGCGCGTGTCGTCATGCCGTCACCGCTCCACCAGCAGGGCGGTCACCATGTACCGCATGCCGTCGGGGGTCTCGGCGTGGGTGAGGATGTGGCAGTGCCAGGCCCACACGCCGGGGTCGGTTGCCATGTAGAGCACCGAGTAGCGCTCACCCGGGGCCACCAGCACCGTGTCGGTGGGGATCGGCTCATCCATCGGCACGCCGTCCTTGGCGATGATCCAGCCCATGGGCTGGTGCAGGTGCATCGGGTGCACCATCAGGCCCTCGTTCATGTAGTTCACCAGCATCGACTCGCCCACGCGCAGCGTGTACGGCTCGGTGGCGGGGAAGCTCTTGCCGTTCAGGCTCAGGCCGATCACGCCGGCGTCGTTCAGCACCATGTTGATCGTCTTCGTGGGCTGGGCCGGGTAGCCCTTGTCGATCAGCTTCTGCGGGACAGGCATCTCGTCGATGGTGAGAGCACCGAACATGCCGTTGGGGATCTGCTCCTGGGCGTTGTGGTGCGAGTGGTAGATGCCCACTGCCGGGCCCTTGGCCACGAACTCGTAGATGTGCTCCTCGCCCGGCCTGGTGGGTGCCTCGGTGTAGGGATCGACGCCGTCCATCACGTTCGGCACACGGATGCCGTGGAAGTGCAGCGACGTGGTCTGCGGCAGCGAGTTCTTCAGGATGATGCGCACCTTGTCGCCAGTGTTCACGTGGATCTCGGGTGCGGGCACCACGCCGTTGTAGGTCCAGGCCTTCACGATCTTGCCCGGCTCGACCTCCCAGTCGGCGATCTTCGCCTCCACGACGAACTCCTTGTAGCCGTCCTTGGCCACGGTGAACGGCGCCATGTCGCCGCCGTGCCCGGCGGTCTTCGCCGGGTACAGCTGTGCTGCAGCGAGCATCTTGGCGTCCATCTCCGAGTTGCTCATCGTGTGCGCGGTGCTCGTGTCGGCACCACCCGAGACGCCTCCCACCACCAGGGCGCCCACCATGCCGGCACCCTCGTGACCCGACTGCGGGCACACGATCTTGTAATTGCCAGCGGGTGTGGCGGGGATCTCGAGCTCGGCAGTCTCGCCGGGCTTCACGTCGACGCTCTTGATGCCGAGGCTGGGTACGGCGAGGTTGTGCACCTGGGCTCCGTGGTTCATGAGCTTCAGCACTGCGCCCTCAGCGGGGATGTTGATGGTCGCCGGCTCGAAGGCGAAGTCCTTCAACATCACCTCCACCGTCGCTGTGGTGCTCGAACCCCCGCCGGCGGCGCTGCCGCTGTCGCGGAGGCCGAACACCGACACGCACAGCGCGGCCACCGCCGCCACGAACGCGAACCAACTCAGGGCTGAACGATCATCCTTGCTCATGCTCGCCAGCATGCGGCCGGGCGTTGCTGCTCCCTAGGGCACGAAGGTCGCGCTGCAGGGGACCAAAGTCCCCGATGGTCAGGCGGCGGCGAGGCGCCGCACCACGGCGAGCAGTCGCTCGACATCGTGGGGTTCGATGTACCTCGAGACGCCCGCCCGCACGACGCCGCCGGTGTCGGCGAGGCCCAGTTGGCCCACCACCTCGATGGCGTAGTTGTGGCCGTCCCACACGGCGATGCGCTCGTCGGCGAGCGCCTTGGCCACGGCCGCCGGCGTGTGGCCGGCCACCGTGAAGGCCGCCGTCGGCGTGCGGCCTTCCATGCCGTCGACGCCGTACACCGTGACCCCGGGAATCGCCTGCAAGCCGCGCAGCAGCGGCTCGAACAGGGCTGCCTCTGCCGCCTCGATGCGGTCCATGCCCTCCTCCAGGAGGAACCGTGCCGTGGCCTCGATGCCGGCGATGGCCTCGAAGTTGGGCATGCCGGTCTCGAACCGCGACGGGCCCTCGTTGTGCGACGGGCGCACCTTGAACACCGGGAGTTCGTTCAGGAGGTCGGGTTGCACCCACAGGCAGCCCGAGTGCGGGGCGTACCACTTGTAGGGCGAGCTCACCAAGGCGTCGCAGCCCAGGTCGGTGATGTCGATGCGCCGGTGCGGGGCCAGTGCCACCGCGTCGATGAACACCCGGGCACCTGCGGCGTGGGCGGCTTCGATGATCGGCTTCAGGTCGGGTGCGGTGCCCAGCAGGTTGCTGGCACCCGGCAGGGTGACCCACTTGGTGCGCTCGTCGATGAGGTCGATCACGTTCTGCGGCGGCAGGGTGCAGGTGACCGGGTCGAACGGGGCGAGCACGTGCTCTGCGCCAGCGGTGGCCGCGGCGCGCATCCAGGTCGAGACGTTGGCGTCGTGGTCGAGGCGGGTGCCGACGATGCGGTCGCCGGGCTGCAGCGTGGCGCCCACGGCGCGGGAGAACGCGAACGTGAGGGTGGTCATGTTCGGCCCGAAGCACACGCCGTTCGGGTCGGCGTTGAACAGCTGGCCCACCACGGCGCGGGTGCGCTCCACCAGTTCATCGGCGCGCTTGGCGGCGTCGAACCAGCCGCCGCCACAGCCGTTCATGCCGTCGGTGAGCCACGAGGTCATGGCCGTGATGGCCGAATCGACCACCTGGGTGCCGGCGGGGCCGTCGAAGCGGGCCCACCCATCGGACACGCCGGGGAAGCGATGCTGCAGCGAGGTGTGGCTCATGCGCGCTTGGCGGCCTTGGCCAACCGCTTGGCGGTACGGCCGGCTGGCACCAGGTGACGGTGATCGAGGTCGCCGAGCTCGACGCCGTTCACGAACAGCACGCGGTATCGCTGCCAGTTGAAGCCGTTGGCCAGGATCACCTTGCCGTCGGTTCCGGCCGGCACACCCTGCAGGTCGACCGTGTTCTGCACCCGGTCGCCGATCTTCAGATCGAGCTGGTTCGGGTGCGGCTTGGCGAGGGCGTGCGGCTTCCAGAACGTCATGGACTGCATTCTGCCCGATGCGCGAGCCCGATTCGGCATTCGGCAGGAACTGGGGCACCGCCGGTAGAGTCGTCGCTCTGTGATGAGCACGATTTCACCCGCCACCGACGACGTTGACACCTCCGACACCGAGGAGGGCGCACCCGAGCGCACGCCCCGCCAGCTCGTGAAGCTGTCGGTCACCATTCCCGAGGACGAGTTCGAGCACGACATCGAGCGTGCGTTCCGCTCCATCGGCCGCGAGGTCCGTCTGCCGGGCTTCCGTGCCGGCAAGGTGCCCCGCCGGGTGCTCGAGGCACGCATCGGCCTCGCCGCCGCCCGCGAGGAAGCACTCCGCGAAGCCGTGCCGGGCTATCTGGCCCGTGCGGTGCGCGAGCACGACGTCGACCTCATCGCCACCCCCGAGGTGCAGATCACGTCCGGCGCAGAGGAAGGCCCGGTCGAGTTCGAGGCCGTGTGCGAGGTGCGGCCCGTCGTCACCGTGCCCGGTTACGGTGGTCTTCGCGTCGAACTGCCGTCGCCCACCGCCAGCGACGCCGACATCGACGAGGCCGTCGAGAGCGAGCGTCGCCGCCAGGGCACCCTGGTCGACGCCGGCCGTGCCGCCCAGACGGGCGACCACGTCACCCTCACTCTCGCTGCGCACCGCGACGGCGAACCCGTTCCCGGCCTCAACACCGAGGATTGGCTCTACGAGATCGGCAAGGGCTGGGTGGCCGAGGGGTTCGACGACCACCTCGTGGGAGCCGAGGCCGGTGCCGAACTCACCTTCTCGGCCAACCCGTCCGGCATGGACGAGCCCGCCGACTTCAGCGTCACCGTCACCAGCGTGCAGGAGATGAAGTTGGCGGAGGTCACCGACGAATGGGTGGCCGACAACCTCGGTGAGTTCGACACGGTGGAAGCGTGGCGAGCCTCCATCGCCGAGCGCATCGGCACCGCACGCCTCAACCAGGCCCGTCAGGTGTTCCTCGACCGGCTCACGTCAGCCCTCGCCGAACTGGTGGAGGCCCCGGCCCCCACCAGCATGGTGCAGGCCGACCTGCAGGCGCGTGTGCAGAACACGGTGCAGCAGTTCCAGTCGCAGGGCATCAGCATCGACCAGTGGCTCGCCGCCACCGGTCAGGATGCGAACTCGTTCGTCGGCGGCCTGCAGGTGCAGAGCGAGAAGGCCGTGAAGGTCGACCTCGCGTTGCGCGCGGTGGCCGAGGCCGAGGGTCTCTCGGTGGACGACGACGAACTCGACGCCGAGTACGCCCGCATCGCGGTGCAGGTGCGCCAGAAGCCGAACGAGGTCCGCAAGGCCTACGAGAAGAACGATGCGGTGGCCGACCTGGTGGCATCGTTGCGCAAGAACAAGGCGCTCGATTGGTTGGTCGAGCACGTCGAGATCGTCGGACCGGCCGGTGAGCCGCTCGACCGCGGCCTCATCATCGGCACGAACGACCACGACCACGACCACGACCACGATCACGATCACGATCACGACCACGACCACCACGAGCACTGAGGAGCGCCACGTGAACGACTTCCAGATGATGTCGGGCTACCAGATCCCCAGCGTGGTCGAGCAGACCAGCCGGGGCGAGCGTGGCTACGACCTCTACAGCCGACTGCTGCGCGACAACATCATCTGGCTCGACACGCCCATCGACGACGCGTCGGCCAGCCTCACCTGCGCCAAGTTGGTGTACCTCGAGTCGGAGAACCCCGACAAGGACATCAACATCTACATCAACAGCCCCGGTGGTGACATCA
>CAZQPJ010000164.1:0-5635 GCA_964595105.1 uncultured Bifidobacterium sp. | reverse complement strand
AGCATCCAGTCCTCGCAGAACTCGAGCACCGGGTCGTTCATCTCCCGGGCGAAGTCGCGCATCGTGGTGAACACGTCGATGGCGAGGCCCTCGAGCGCTCGATTGACGCCGGCGAGGCGGAACACGGGATCGGGGTGGCAGGCCGCCTCGAAGAGCGTGACGGCTTCGCTGTACTCGCCGATGTCGGTGCCCATGTGATCACCGAGCATGAGGCTGATCTCGACGTGCCGGGCTTCGTCCCAGCACTGACGGGCCATGTCGAGTTTCATCGCGAACGGGGTCTCGGCCGTGGAGTAGTCGAAGGCGGTTCTGCCGGCGCCCTCGAGCGCCTGGATCTCGCCCACGAAGATGCCGTGCATCTGTCGGCGGGCCCGGTCGGCGACGTCGTCGGCCTCGGGGTCGATTCGCCGAGACTCGGTGGCGCCCACCACTCGCTGGTCGGCGAAACGGTCGGCGGTGGTGATGCGGTGGAACCGGGCGTCGCGGGCCAGGCGCTCGGGCGGCAACTGAGTACGCATGCGCAGAACCTAGTCTGAAGAATCGTGCGTGTCGCATACACCCTCGAACAGTGTTGGCACCGTGTGCCGGGGGGCACCGGCGTGGCGGCGCTGCGCATCGCCGAGGCGCTGGGCCCGCACAACGACGTGCGCCTCATCGGTGTGGCAGGACGGCATCGTCGCCTGCCGGTGGAGCCGTGGGTGCCCACCATTCCCGTGGCACACCTGCCCATCGCGTCGCCGTGGCTGTACGAGACCTGGCTGCGCGGCAACTGGCCGAAGGTGGAGCAGGCCACCGGCCCGATCGACATCGCCCATGCGACCACGCTCATCCCGTGCGCCACCGATGCGCCCCTCATCGTGACGCTCCACGACCTCGCCTTCCTCCACGAACCGTCGCACTTCACGAAGCACGGTGTGCGGGTGTTCAACCGCAGTCTCCGGCACATCCGGCGTCGCGCCGATCTGGTGGTGTGCTGCAGCGAGGCCACCATGGACGACTGCGTCACGGCAGGTCTGTCGGCCGAGCGACTGCGGCTCGTGCCGCTGGGGGTCGAGACCGAGCGCGCCACCGCCGACGAGGTGGGCGCGGTGCGGTCGCACTACGCCCTGCCGGAGCGATACCTGCTGTTCGTGGGCACCGTGGAGCCGCGCAAGAACCTCAGCGGACTGGTGGCGGCCCTGGCGCACCTACCCGAGAGGCTCCCGTTGGTGGTGGCCGGGGCCGCGGGTTGGGGTGACACGGGTGTGTCGACCGACCTCGCGGGCGTGCAGTTCCTCGGCTTCGTACCCGCAGACCACCTCCCTGCCCTCTACGCCGGCGCCGAGGTGTTCTGCTATCCGAGCGAACGCGAGGGTGCCGGACTGCCGGTACTCGAGGCGATGGCCCAGGGCACGCCCGTGGTCACCAGCCACGGTTCGGGTACCGAGGAGACCGCTGCCGGTGCGGCGGTGCTGGTCGACCCCCGCCGACCCGACGACATCGCCCGCGGCATCGATGAGGCGATCCGTCGACGCCGGGAACTGGAGGCGAAGGGCCTTGCGAGGGCGCAGCGCCGCAGTTGGGCGCGGAGCGCGGCACTCACTGCGGCCGTCTACCGGGAACTCGCTCCATGACCGTCGACCGCACCGAGGTGGCGGTGAACCTGCTGTGGTGCGTGCCCGGCGGCGTGGGGGGCTCGGAGGAGTACCTGGTGCGCCAGTTGCTCGGCCTGGCCTCGTTGCCGGGCGGCGACTGGAACATCAGCGTGGCCGCAGCCCGCGGCTTCGGGTCAGCGCACCCCGACCTCGCCGCTGTCACCCGAATGGCGGAGCCACCGTTCCACAGTTCGAGCCGTGTGCGTCGCATCGTGGGGGAGGCGTCGTGGCTGCGACGCCGCACGCGTGGTGCCGCGCTGCTCCACCACGGTGGCGGCACCGCTCCCGGCACTTCGCGGCGCCCGTTCGTGCTGACCATCCACGATCTCCAGTTCCTCACCCATCCTCAGTACTTCACGACGGTGAAGCGGTCCTACCTGGCGCGGGCCATTCCGTCGTCGGTGCGACGCGCCGAGGTGATTGCCGTGCCGAGCGACTACGTGAGGGGCAGTGTCATCGAGGCCTACGGCCCCGACCCCGAACGTGTGATGGTGGTGCCCCACGGCATCGAACCGGCCCTGAGCACCGAGGTCACCAGCGAGGCCGACCTGCGGGCGAGGTACGACCTCGGCGATGGGCCGGTGCTGGTGTTCCCGGCCATCACTCACCCTCACAAGCGTCACGACTTCCTGCTCGACATGATGCGCCACCACTGGACCGACCCCGACCTCCGACTGGTGCTCACCGGCGGCGCTGGTCTCGCCGACGCCTCAGTGGTCGCCGCCGCCACCGACCCGCGGGTGCGGCGAACGGGCCGTGTTCCGGCGGCCGATCGCAACGGTCTGCTGGCGATGGCCGAGGCGATGGTGTTCCCCAGCGAGTACGAAGGATTCGGCGCGCCGATCATCGAGGCGATGACCCTCGGGTGCCCGGTGGTGGCGGCCGACTCCACCTGCATCCCCGAGGTAGTGGGTGATGCGGGTCTGGTGCTGCCGCTGAGCCCCGATGCCTGGGCGGACGTTCTCGGTGAGGTCGGCCGCCGACGCGACGAACTCGTGGCATCGGGCCATCGCCGGGCGATGTCGTTCACCGCCGCGGTCAGCGGTGCCGCGCTCGACCGCGCCTACCGGCGGGCACTGGGGCGCGCATGAGCCAGACTCGCCTGCGCATTGCCGTCCTGTGCCCTCACTTCGCGCCCGACACGGCACCCACGGGCGTGGTCATCACACGCATCGTGGAGGAACTCGCGGCGCGTGGTCACGAACTGCATGTCGTGACGGCGTTGCCCTGGTATCGAGAGCACCGCATCGAGCCCGGCTGGGGCGGGCGGTTGGTGCGACGGGAGCACACCTCGTGGGGCTCCATCACGCGGGTGCACCCGTTTCCCGGTGGCGACAAGCGCAATCTCCTGCGCCGGGCGTTCGGGTTCGTGGGTTTCAGTGCCCTCAGTGGTGCGGTGTCGCTGAGGGGCGGCAGGGTCGATGCGGTCATTGCGATGTCGCCGCCACTCACGATCGGGCTCACGGGGTGGTTCACCCATGTGGTTCGCCGCGGGCCGCTCGTCTTCAACATCCAGGACGTGTTCCCCGACGCTGCGGTCGAGACGGGTGCCATCACCAATCGCGCCGTCATCGGGCTGGCTCGGTGGCTCGAGCGCGTGAGTTACGCCCGGTCGGCGGCCGTCACGGTGCTCAGCGACGACCTGCGCGACAACGTGGCGGCGAAGATGTCGGCACGGCGGCGCGATCGGGTGCACGTCATTCCCAACTTCGTCGACACCGAGGCCATCACACCGGCCGATCGGTTCACGCCGTTGCGAGCGGAACTCGGCATCGGGGCCGAACCGGTGGTGCTGTACGCCGGCAACGTCGGCTATTCGCAGTCGCTCGAGATGGTGGTGGAGGCGGCTCGCCGGTTCCCGGACGTCACCTTCCTCGTGAACGGCGACGGGTCGGCCAGACCGTCGCTCGAGGTGGCGGCGAAGGGAGTCGACAACGTGCGGTTCAGCGGTTTCCAACCCGCCGCCCGGCTGCCCGAGGTGCTGGCCACCGGCGATGTCCACCTCGTGCCGCTGAAGCGGGGGCTCGGTCGGGTCAGTGTGCCGTCCAAGACCTACTCCATCCTCGCCGCCGGTCGCCCCGTGCTCGCCGCGATCGACCCCGGCACGGAGGTGCCGCGGATGCTCGAAGCCAGCGGGGGAGGGGTGGCGGTGCCTCCCGACGACCTCGAGGCGTTCTGCGGTGCGCTCGGCCCGTTGGTCGCCGATCTGGATGCCGCAAGGGCCATGGGAAGGGCAGGTCGGCGCTGGGTGGAGGGTGCGGCCTCGCCGATGGCGGTCGCCGAACGCTACGAACGGCTCATCCTCGGGCTCGCCCGTCGCCGCTGACAACTTTTCCGTGCGGGAGGCGGTAGCCTCGCTCCCTCGTGGCTCCGTCATCGTCCGCCAAGAAAGTCGCCAAGCTCGCTTCCCGCGGTCGGGGCAAGAAGGTCCGCTTCCAGAGCGGCACCACTTTCCCTGTCGTGCTCACGGCCGTTGCCGTGGCGATGCTCCTGCTCATCACCTACGCACGCGTCTCCATGCCCAGTGCAGATGCCGGCGCTCCGCAGCCGGGCGACGCCTGGTCGCTCGCCTACGGCATCCGCGTGTGCGACGAGGCGCTGCCGAACCTCACCGGTTCGAAGGCCGAACTCGACCTCGATGCCAGCACCGGTGACCTCACCAAGGTGGCCACCGGCACCGATGCCGACGGCATCATCCACTACCACGCCCAGGCCAAGGGTGCCACCGGCAAGAACGCCAAGCTCAGCGTCTTCCTCGACGCCTACAAGGTGAAGCTCACCGACACCACGCTCGAGTTGCCCGAGAGCCAGGTCGGCGCCGGCGAGACCCGTACGTGGGACACCAAGTCGTTCAAGTGCAACGGCAAGGACACGCAGATCCGCGTGCGGGTGTGGAAGGACTACAACTCGAACGAGTTCGTCGACAACGTCACCAACTTCGGCAACCTGCGGTTCACCAACAACGGCATGGTGTTCGCCATCGCCATCGTGCCGAAGGACGCCGACATTCCGAAGCCCGATTCGTCGAGCAAGCTCGCCGACCTCGGCGTCATCTCCGGCACCACGGCCACCACCGTGCCGAGCGACACCACCGCTCCCGCCGACACGACCCCGGCAGGCGACACCACGCTGGCGCCCACCACCACCGGTGTCGCCGGCACCGCAGGCGACGTCACCGGCACCACGGGCGGCTGATGCGAGCGGTGGTACTCGTGGGCGGGTTCGGCACCCGTCTGCGCCCGCTCACCGCATCGATCCCGAAGCCGATGCTGCCGGTGGGTCACGTGCCCATCATCGAACGGCTCGTCATCAACCTCGCGCGTGGCGGCGTCACCGAGGTCACGCTCGCCCTCGGCTTCAAGCCCGAGCCGTTCGTGGAAGCTTTCCCCGACGGTGAGTGCGCCGGCGTGGCGTTGCGCTACGCCGTCGAACCCGAACCGCTCGACACGGCGGGCGCCATTCGTTTCGCCGCCATCGAGGCCGGCATCGACGACACGTTCGTCGTGGCGAACGGTGACGTGCTGACCGACCTCGATGTGTCGACGCTGGTCGATTTCCATCGCAGCCGCGGGGCCGAGGCGTCGATCCACCTCATCGGTGTCCCGGATCCCTCCGCGTTCGGGGTGGTCGCACTCGATGCGGACGGTCGTGTGGAGCGGTTCGTCGAGAAGCCGGCACCGGGCACGGCCCCGAGCAACCTCATCAACGCCGGCACGTACGTGCTCGAGCCGTCGGTGATCGGCCGAATTCCTGCCGGTCAGAAGGTGTCGATCGAACGAGCCACGTTCCCTGCGGTGGTGGCCGATGGTGGGCTCTACGCAATGGCCACCGACGACTACTGGCTCGACACCGGCCGCCCCGATCTCTACCTGCAGGCCAACCTCGACGTGGTGAACGGCCTGCGCCGCCACGACCGGTGCGTCGCGGTGCACGCGGATGCATCGGTGCACCCGTCGGCCGTGCTCGACGGGTCGGTGGTGGGTGCTCACGCAACGGTGGGT
>CAZQPJ010000163.1:0-5697 GCA_964595105.1 uncultured Bifidobacterium sp. | reverse complement strand
CCACTTCCCGCCCCCCACTTCCCGCCCTCGCTTCTCGCGAGGACGTCGCGCCCTTTTCATGGTGGAGCGTCGTCAAGGGCGCGACGTCCTCGGAAGGGGCGAGATGAAACAGGGTGGGTTGCGGGTCACGGGCTGCCGAAGGCGACGCCTTGACGTGCCCAGTGGGGCATGACGGACGAATTGGACCTGATGCTCATCGAGGCATCCCTCGATCACCACCGACTCGTCGACACCCGCGTGCTCCGGAAACTCGGGGTCGATCCGGTGCGGCTGTCACGCCGACTGCACAGCGATGCATGGGTGCAGGTGACACCCATCCACTATCGCCACGTGGCCACGCCATTCACGTTCGAGATGCAGGTGCACGCCGGCGCCGAATGGCTCGGGCGACGCGGGGCGCTCTTCGGAACGACCGCACTCCAATGGTTGGGAGTGCAACGCGAAGCACCGGACCGAGCCGAATTCCTGGTCGCAAGGACGAGGCGCAGCGTGCCGAACTGGATGACGATCCACACCTCCCGATCATGGGATCCCTCCGCCGCCATTCGACACAACGGCGTACGGACCACCACAGCCGGAAGGGCGTTGGTGGACTTCGCATCGCAGATGCCATCAGCCCGGAGCCTGGAGGCCATGATCGACGAATCCATCCGGCTACGAAGGACATCGGTCGCCAGCCTCCGCCGTGAGTTCGAGCAGGTGAAGTGCCAGGGTCGGCGAGGCGTGGTCCTGCTGAAGGAGGTGCTGCTCGACAGCGGAGGCGAGTCGTTCCTCGAACGGCGCTTCCTGCGGATGCTTCGCGATGCTGGCTACCCGCGCCCGGAATGCCAGGTCACGTATCGAGCCGATGGGAAGCACATCGCCCGGGTCGACTTCCGACTGGGCAATGTGGTGATCGAGGTGACGGGACGACACGGCCACGCGAGCGACCGAGAGCGGCAGAAGGATGCGCGGCGCCGAAACGCTCTGCAGGAACTCGGAACAAAGGTCCTCGAGTTCACCACCGCCGACGTCATCGACGACCCGGCCTATGTACTTCGCACCCTCGCCCCCTACCGCCAGCAGTCGACACGCTGACCGCCCTCGCACGCGCTCCCCCGACCCCCCTCTCCTCCGCAAGGACGTCGCGCCCACGACGACGTCCCACCATGAAATGGGCGCGACGTCCTCGCCGGAAGGGGAGGGGCGGGGCGGGGAGGGGCGGGGCGGGGCGGGGGCGGGCGGATTCGGGGAGGGGTAGCCTGCCGAGATGCGCGGGGGTGGAACGACACGGTCGATCGCGCTGGCGATCGTGCTGGCAATTGCTCTCGTCGGCACCGGCCTCGCGGCTCCCGTCGCACCCGTGCGTGCAGCACCGATCGACACCGGCCTCGCGGCCGACCCGGGCATCCGGGCCCACGCTGCCGAATCGTGGCGGAAGGTTGGTCGGTCCGCCCGCGGACACCTTCCCGACGAGCACACGAACAAGTTCATCGGTGCCGGCACCGGCGACCGACGCAATGGCATGCGCTCACCCGCTCGAGTCCCCGAGCGTGTCGCAGCACGCCCTGCCGCACACCGAGCGGGGAGCCCTCGTCCCGAACGCGGCGTCACCTCGAACGTTGCGTCCACCTTCGCGGCGGCGTGGCACGACCAGGGCTACACCGGCGCGGGCAGCAAGGTGGGCGTCATCGGGTTGTTCGACACCGACGCGCTCGCCGCGCAGATCGTGGCTGGCGAGATTCCCGCCATACCGGTCGATCACGGCACGTGCATCACGTCGGGAGGTCCGTGTCCGTTCGGCACACCGGGCGAAACGTGGGGCAACTCGCTCGCCGAGATCGTGGCCGACGCCGCACCCGATGCTGATCTCTACCTCGCCGAGTTGGGCGTGCGCAGCGACTACTACCTCGTCATCGACTGGATGGCGGCGCACGGCGTGCAGATTCTCGTGAACCCGATCGTGTGGACCTACGACGGACCGGGCAACGGAACCGGGCCATCTGCCGCCATCATCGACTATGCGGTCAGCAAGGGCATCGCGTGGTTCAACACCGCCGGTGAGGGTGCCCGGGTGACCAACGCCTACGGCTCCTTCGACGGCACCTACCTGCGCACCACATGGCGCGACGCCAACAACAACCGGTGGATGGACTTCAACCCTCCCTCCTCGCGCACGGTCGACGAGAGCCTCACCGTCTATTGCGGACTCCTGCTCGGCCTTCGCTGGAGCGACTGGGGCGCCACACGCACCGACTTCGACCTCTACGCAGCCGACTACTACTCGTCGACCGGCAAGACCTCCGCCACCAGGAAGCTGGTGTCGGGCACCAACCAGAGCCTGGCGGGTGCCCAACCCCTCGAGGCGAACACCGGCTTCAGGCCATGCAACACCGACCCTTCCCGCGGGCCGGTGTACGACGCCAACAAGGATGGGTTCGTCAGCCTGTTCGTGAAGTACGAGCCGACGAGATCCAGCGGCAACAGCCCGATCGGCGACATCATCGAGATCGGGGCCTCGTTCGGCTGGCTCGAGTACAGCTCCAACGAAGGCAGCGCCGGCATGGCGTTCGCCGACTCGGGAAACCCCGGAATGGTCACCGTGGGCGGTATCCCCCAGCGCACCGCCGGTGGCCTCCCCGGAACCGGCTACGGACCCCTGAACGACGGGCGACAGAAGCCCGACCTCGTGGCCGACCAGTGCATCGCCACGTTCATCGACGGGCCGGTGACCGACGGCTGCGACACGAGCGGATTCTTCGGCTCCGACGCCGCAGCAGCGATGGCAGCCGGGTTCGCTGCGGTCGCCCGACCCGTGGTGGGTCTGGCCACGCCGGCGCAGGTCGCTCTCTTCACGCGCGACTCGGGTCGACCACAACTCGACATTGTGGGCTACGGCACCCGCACGCCGTCCACCGGTTATGGCGCCGTCGGGCTCCACGCGCCGCCGCCGGCCAGCTACCCACCCTCCACCTACCTCCCGTCGAGCGCGCCCACCCGACTCTTCGACAGCCGCTTCCAGACGCACGCACCCGGCCTCAGCACCGGACCCACTCGACTCGAGGCCCACGAGACGGTGCACATCCCCGTCGGCGACGTCGCAGCGGTGGCGCTCAACGTGGCCGTGGTCCGCATGGCGAGTCCCGGCTTCCTCGCCGCCTACCCCAGCGGCTGGGCAGCACCGGAACAGGTGTCGTCGCTCAACACCGATGCACCCGGGCAGACGCGTTCGAACCTCGTCATCGTGCCGGTGGGCGCCGAAGGTTCGATCGACATCCATGTCTCGGCTGCCACCGACGTCGTGGTCGACGAAGTGGGCGTGTTCGCCAACGTGAGCCCGGGTTACCCGCAGTCCGGCAACTTCGAGCCCATCACGCCGGTGCGGAAGGTCGACTCGCGCACATGCCTCGGGCTCTCCGCCTGCACGGGTGCGGTGTTGCCAGCGAACGCCTGGACCACCGTCACGTTCGCAGGCCTCGCCGACCCCGGCGATCCGTCGCGCACCATCCCTGCTGACGCCACCGGCGTGGCTCTCTCGATCACCGTCGACCAGCCCGCTGGTCGCGGCTATCTGGCAGCCGTTCAGTCGACCTTCGCCGGCACCGTCACGGCAGCACTCAACTTCGAGGCCGGCCAGTCGGCCACCACCCTGGCGCTGGTGAGCGTCACCGGCGGGTCGGCGAAATTCCTCACGAGCCAGGCAGCTCACCTGCAGATCGACGTGCTCGGCTGGTTCGCCGGATTCCACCCGATCGACGATCCGTTCGGCCAGTTCATCGCCACCCGACCGTCTCGCCTCGTCAACACGCGCCTGCCCAGCGGCTCGTCTCCACTGCCTGCCGGCACGCCTCGCACCGTCGACACCTCGGTGGCCGGAGTCCCGTCGTCGGCCACCGCCGCATTGGTCAACCACACCGCCATCCGCAGCGCGGGCATCGGCGAGGTGCAGTCGGCTGCGACCGCGCAGCCCCAGCCGCCCACGTTCCGAAACCTCTCGCTCGGCGCGGCCAACCAGACGTACGCGGCGTCCACCGTGACGCGGCTCTCCGGCGCGTCGTACGCCTTCACCGCCACCACCGCCGCGCACCACGTCAGTGACCTGATCGGCTACTTCCAGGGCATCACCGATCCCCCGCTCGCGGCCGGCGAGACCACCGCCGTCGAAGGCGTCGGGTTCTCGTACAACACGTACCAGAACGGTGGCGTCACCATGTCGGACGACGGCCGCTGGTTCTACCGTCCGCAGGACGGCATCCTGTTCGACCGCCTCGGCGCCCCATCGGTCGACCTGTCGTCGAACTACCCCTACAGCGGTCGCGTCAGCGGTGACGGCCGCACCGTGGTGCACGAGACCCAACCGACGGGCGGCTACACCGGGGTGAGCGCCTACGACCCCGTCACCACCAATGCGGAAGCAGTGTCGGTGACGAGCGATGAGGTCGCTCCCAGCGATGGCAACTCCTGGGTGGAGGGCTTGTCGATCAACGGCCGCCGCGTGCTGCTGGGCTCCACCGCGACGCTGGTGCCCGGTTCAGCCGGGTCGCCGAGCCTGCACCACTTCTTGCGCGACCGCGACGCCGGCACCACCACCCTGATCCCAGTGCCCTCCGACTCCTACTCGATCGGCCTCACCGGCGATGGCAGCGCCGTGGTGTGGGTCACGAACGTCGCACCGTCGCAGGCGCAGCCCTACGGCGCGGCACGCGTCACCCGGTACCTGTTGTCGAACGGCAGCAGCCTCACCCGCGAGGTTCCGACCACCTTCCCGTACATCACCTACGACGGTGACGCCTCACTGATGATCTATCGGTTGTCGGAGGCGGCGGGGTACCAGTTGTACCGACTCGACATGGCCACCGGAGCCTCGGCCCGGATCGTCGGTTTCGGCGACACCTTCGATGGCGCAGTACAACCGAACGCCGCCGGCACCACCTTCACCGTGTGGAGCCGCGGCCGCCTGCGCACCACCGATCTCGACGGCAACGTCATCGACGTCATCGACCGAGCATGGAACGGACGCGCACCGAACAACGCGAGCAGCCCACCGGTGATGTCGTCCGACGGACGGCTGGTTGCGTTCGCCAGCGAGGCCACCAACATCCTGAACCCGGGCCTCACCGGTTACCACGTCTACCTGCACACCCGATCCGGCTGAACACGGTGCCGCTGCCTTGGGCGCTGCACGCGCACCGGGCGTAGCCTTTGCCGCATGGCTTCCCCCGAGTTCGAGTTCTCCGAACTGTTCCCGTTGCACCACGACGACACGCCGTTCCGGCTCGTCACCACCGAAGGCGTCAGCACGGTCGACACGCCACTCGGCTCGATGCTCACGGTGCACCCGTCGGCCATCACCCAGTCGATCGACGACGGAGGCACGGTGGTTCCTTCATACTTCTTCACCACAGCGCCCTGTTGCGTTGCGACAACGGTCCAGTGCGACAACGTCTGCGGGTTCGAGATCGCCGGATGGAACCGCACGACCGGCGGCGCCGCGGCGCGCAACGTATCCGATGCGGCAACCGGACTGAGAAGATCGGGCGTGGCCGACGATACTTCAACGCGGTTCGCCTCGGCGATGGCATCACTGTCGATCGACATGCTGCCACTCTCCATCGGACGCGTGGTGACCCGAATGCGGCTGTTGTCGATGCCCCATGTCGCATGCAGATACGTGGCGATTGCTTGTGCACGAGCGGCGGCGGTCGCCTTTTTCACTCC
>CAZQPJ010000162.1:0-5705 GCA_964595105.1 uncultured Bifidobacterium sp. | reverse complement strand
GAGCGCGACGTCGAGAAGGCCAAGCAGCTGCTCGCCGACGCCGGCAAGGCCGGTCTGGCGATCACCATGCACGCGCCGAAGCTGCAGGAGATCCCGCAGCTGGCCGAGCTGGTGCAGACCCAGCTGAAGGAGATCGGCCTCGACATCACGCTCAACGTCGAGAGCACCGACACCTTCTACGACGAGGGGTGCAAGGTGTACGACTCGACGAACGAGCCGGCTGGCTGCGACGGCGGCCAGGAGTTCGGCATCGTCGACTACGGCAACCGTGGTGTGCCCGACGTGTACCTGGTGAAGGCCTACGCGACCGGCGAGTGGAACTCGGCGCACTACAACAGTGCCGACTTCAACCAGGCCGTGAAGGACTACCAGGCGGCGCTCACGCTCGACGCCCGCAAGGAGCCCGTCAGCCGCATCCAGAAGATTGCCAACACCGACGTTCCCTACGCCATCCCGTACTTCTACAACTCGCTGTTCGCCTACGCGAACACCGTGACGGGCATCCTGGCCACGGGCCTCGGCCACTTCTACTGCGGTACTGCCGGCTTCAAGGCCTGACCGACCGAGGTAGAACTCAGCAACTGGTGTCGGGCCGCTGCGACCGCGCAGCGGCCCGACACTCTTTTCGTACACACTCTCCCCGGCACAAAGGGACTGAATGGGCCGCTATCTCCTCAAGCGACTGATGTCGGCGATCGTCACGCTGTGGCTGCTGACAACGATCGTGTTCCTCATCGTCAACGTGCTGCCGGGCGATATCGGCCGCAAGATCCTCGGGCCGTTCGCCACACAGGAAAACGTGGCGGCCTTCAACCACCGCCTCGGCACCGACCGGCCGATCCTGGCTCAGTACCTCACCGCGATGCGCCGCGTCTTCACGCTGAGCTTCGGTGATGCGTACACCACGCAGTCGAAGGTGAACGACATCATCCTCCCGGCGCTGTGGCGCTCCAGCAAGCTTGCGGTGCTTGCCTTCATCCTCACCATTCCGATCTCGATCCTCGCCGGCATCATCGCCGCCCGCCGACAGGACAAACTCACCGACCGGGCCATCGTGAACCTCGGCCTCGCCAGTTCGTCGATTCCCGAGTTCGTGTCGGCGGCCGTGCTGCTCGCCGTGTTCTGCGTGCACTGGAAGATCGGCAAGGCGTTCGCCAACCCGCCGAAGGGCATCGGCGTCGTGAAACAGATGAACTACCTCCTGATGCCAGCACTGGCGATGGCGATCGCCTACTTCGGTTATCTCGCGCGAATGACGCGAGCTGGCGTCATCTCCGCCTTGCAGTCCGACTATGTGCGAACCGCCACCATGAAGGGCTTCACGGCCCGGCAGGTGATGCGCAAGCACATCCTTCGCAACGCGCTGGCTCCCACCATCACGGTCATCAGCGTGCAGATCGGGTACCTGTTCGGCGGCATCATCGGCGTCGAGAAGGTGTTCAACTACAACGGTCTCGGCACCACGATGCTGGTGGCCGCGAAGAACCGTGACATCCCACTGCTGCAGGGCGCAGTACTGCTGATCGGTGTCATCTACATGGTCTCGACATTGCTCGCCGACCTCCTGATCGCATTCCTCAACCCACGCGTGCGTCTGGAGGCGAAGTGAACCTTCCCACCACCCCGCCCGATCCGTCGCTCGACGGCACCGTGCTGGTGCCGGGGGCGCCCTCCGTGCCGGCGCCCATCAGCGAACGAAAGCAGGCTCGCCGCGAGAACTGGCGCCTCATCCGTCGTCGTCCATCGTTCATCATCGGCAACCTCATCACCCTCGTCTGGGTGGTGTGTGCCGTGCTCGGCGACCGGATCACCCCGCACCACCCGCTCGACTTCCGTGCCAAGCCCAACCTGTCGCCCCGCTCGGACTTCTGGTTCGGCACCGACAAGACCGGCCGAGATGTGTTGTCGCGAGTGATGGCCGGTGCTCGTGACGTGCTGAAGATCGCGCCGGCCGCAGCCCTGCTGGGTGTGGTCTTCGGCGTCCTCCTCGGCATGGTGATGGGCTATGTGGGCAAGCGCGTCGACATGGTGTTGAGCCGCCTCGTCGAGGCGTTCCTGGCGCTCCCGGTCATCCTCATCTCGCTGCTCGCCATCACCACGCTCGGCAACTCGTCGTGGGTCGTGCTCGGCGTGGTGGCAACGTTGTTCACCCCGGTTGTGGCCCGTACGGTTCGTTCCGCCGTGATGGCCGAACGCGACCTCGACTACGTCACCTCCGCGAAGCTTCGCGGCGAGACGGCGTCGTTCATCATGTTCCGCGAGGTGCTGCCCAACGTGATGGGACCCATCGTGGTGGAGCTCACGGTGCGAATCGGCTATGCCATCTTCGCCATCTCCACGCTGTCGTTCCTCGGTGCAGGCCCGCCTCCGCCGTCGCCCGACTGGGGCGCACAGGTGAGCGAGGGCTACAGCTCCATCAGTGCAGGCTTCTGGTGGATCACCCTGTTCCCGGCCCTCGCCATCGCCAGTCTGGTGATCGCGGTGAACCTGATCGCCGATGCGGTGCAGTCGGTGTTGGAGGCGTCATGACGCAGCATGCAGCTCTCGAAGTGAACGACCTCCAGGTGGTCTACACCGTTCGCGGTGTCGACCGTGCCGTGCTGCGCGGCGTGTCGTTCAGTATCGCCCCGGGCGAGGCCTACGGCCTGGTGGGAGAGTCCGGGTGCGGTAAGAGCACCACCGCGTATGCGGCTCTCCGGTACCTGCCCCGCAACGGGCGCATCATCAGCGGCAGCGTGCTGGTGGATGGTCAGGACGTGACCGCCATGAACGAGTCGCGGTTGCGCCACTTCCGGTCGCACGAGGCATCGATGGTGTACCAGGACCCTGCGCAGGCGATGAATCCCACCATTCGCGTCGGCAAGCAATTGGTGGAGAGCTTCACGCTGCTCGGCCAGTCGGCCGCGCAGGCCGAGGCGTCGGCGCTCGAGGCGCTCCGCAAGGTGCGCATCGCCGACCCGCAGCGCGTCATGGACCGCTACCCGTTCCAGTTGTCGGGCGGTATGCAGCAACGCGTGGTGATTGCCATGGCGCTCGCCTGCGACCCGAAGTTGCTCGTGCTCGACGAACCCACCACCGGCCTCGATGCCACTGTGGAAGCCGAGGTGCTCGACCTCGTGCAGGTGCTGCGCAAGGAGAGCGACGCAGCGGTGCTGCTGATCGCCCACAACCTCGGCATCATCCGTTCGATGTGCGACCGAGTGGGTGTGATGTACGCCGGCCGCATCGTGGAGGAAGGGCCGAGCGCTCAGGTGTTCGACCAACCGCAGCATCCCTACACCGTGGGCCTGCTGCGCTCGCTGCCGCGCTATGGCGCGCGCAAGACCGAGAAGGCGCTCGCCACCATCCCCGGCATCCTGCCCCTCATCGGCAGTGACCTGCCGACGTGCGTGTTCGTCGATCGGTGTCCGTTGGCCGACGCTACGTGCAGCACCGAGGTGCCGCCCGTGGTGCCGGTTGGCACCGACGGCAGCCGCTGGACCCGTTGCCACCACGTCGACCGGATCTCGTCGATTCCCGAGCAGGCCCCCGGCGTCGACATCAGCGTGCTGGCGGCGGGCGGCGAGCGGGGCGAGGTGCTCGAACTCACCCACGTGTCGAAGACCTTCAAACAACGCAATCAGGCCATTCCGGCGCTGGTGGATGTCGACCTCGAACTCGTCGAGGGCGAGACCCTGGGGATCGTCGGGGAGTCGGGATCAGGCAAGAGCACGCTTGCCAAGACGATGCTCGGCATCGAAGTGGCCGACGAGGGTGGCACCGTGTCGATGCAGGGTCACACCCTGCCCGGCTCCACCGTGCAGCGCACCGCCGACGACAAGCGGTCGATGCAGATGATCTTCCAGAACCCCGACTCGGCGCTCAACCGCAGTTGGTCGGTGCGCCGCATCCTGGTGCGCAGCGTCGAGAAACTCACCGGCATCACCGGCAAGGAAGCGAACGATCGTGTCGAGGCACTTGCGGCGCACCTCCGCCTCACGCCCCGCCACCTCGACCTCAAGCCGCGTCAGTTGTCGGGTGGTCTGAAGCAGCGCGTCGCCATTGCCCGCGCGTTCGCCGGTGACCCGCGCATCGTGGTGTGCGACGAGCCCACCAGCGCGCTCGACGTGTCGGTGCAGGCTGCCATTCTCAACCTGCTCTCCGACCTGCAAGCCGAGAACAAGACGAGCTACGTGTTCATCTCGCACGACATGGGTGTGGTGCGCTACCTCGCCGACCGCATCGCCGTGATGTACCTCGGTCGCATCCAGGAGCTCGGTCCCACCGACCAGGTGTTCCAGGGACCGAACCACCCGTACACCGAGGCGCTGCTTTCGGCCATTCCGAGCGTCGACGGTGAAGCCAAGGTGCGCATTCGTCTCGACGGCGAGATTCCCAGCCCGGCGAATCCGCCATCGGGGTGTGTGTTCCACCCTCGCTGCCCGCGGGCAATCGCCGGTGTGTGCGAGGTCAGCGAACCACCGCTGCGCGAGGTGACCCCCGGCCACCTCATGCGCTGTCACATTCCGATCGAGCAGCTCGTCGAACTGCAGCGCAAGCCGGTTCAGGCCTGAGGCTTCACCGACAACTGCACGGTGGTCAATTCCTCGTAGGGGATGTGACAACGGATCACGCCGCCGTCCGGTGTGGGTGACAACGGTGGCTCCACCGTGGAGCAGATGTCGCCCTCGAGCCGTCGTGGACACCGCGTGTGGAACACGCAGCCGGTGGGCACGTTCACGGCGCTGGGGATCTCTCCCTCGAGCCGGATGCGAGTGCGGCCATCGCCGTCGACCGACGGGGCTGCCGACAGCAGCGCCTCGGTGTAGGGGTGGTGCGGGCCGTCGAAGACGCGCTCGGACGGCCCGAGTTCCATGATGCGGCCGAGGTAGAGCACGGCGATGCGGTCGGACAGGTACCGCACCACACGCAGGTCGTGCGAGATGAACAGGTAACTGGTGCTGCTGTCTCGCTGCAGATCGCCGAGAAGGTTGAGAATGGCCGCCTGCACCGACACGTCGAGCGATGAAGTGGGCTCGTCGCACACCACGAGTCGAGGTTTGCCGGCGAAGGCGCGGGCGATGGCGACGCGCTGCTTCAGGCCACCCGACAACTGCGCAGGCCGCATGTCGAGGTGCCGCTCGGTGAGGCGTACCGCCGAGGTGATGCTGCGCAGTTCGTTCTCCACACGGTCGCTCGGGACGCGGCCGAGGCGGCGGAGGCTGCGGCCGATGATGCGCCGCACGGCGTGGCGTCGGTTGAGTGCCGAATCGGGATTCTGGAACACGATCTGGATGCCACGGATCTGATCGATCGACCGACGACGAGTGAAAGCCGGAAGCGTGTGGCCCTCGAACTCGAGGCTGCTGCCGGTGTCGGGCGCAGTGAGACCGAGAATGGCATGGGCGAGCGTGGTCTTGCCGCTGCCGGACTCGCCGACGAGGCCGAGGGTCTCGCCCGGGTAGAGGTCGAGTGACACGTCGCGCACGGCCTTGATGTGCTTGCCGCCCTGCTCGAAGGTCTTGCTGACGTGTTGAAGTCGTAGCAGCGGCTCGCCACTCCGGTCGACCACCGACGGGATGCCCACCGGAAGGTCGGCCGTGGCCATGCCCGCCACCTGGTCGGTGTGATGGCAGCGCACCATCCGGCCGTCGGTGACCGCCATCGGCGGGGCCTGGGTGCGACAGGTGTCGGTGGCCAACGCGCATCGGTCGACGAACACGCAC
>CAZQPJ010000161.1:0-5738 GCA_964595105.1 uncultured Bifidobacterium sp. | reverse complement strand
CGGGAACGAAGTAGATGAGCCCGTGGTAGGCCTCGAGGCGCTGCCACAGGAACCGTGCGGTCGACGCCACGGTCGTCAGCCCTGATTGCCCTCGACCACGCGCAACTGCTGCAACGCGATGAGATCTCGCATCTGCTTCTGCATGCCGTCGGGCGAGCCGTCGAGGAACAGCACGTTGCCCTTCCCGTTCTCGGCCATGTGACGGATGCTCTCCGTCCACATGCTGAAGAGGATGAGCGACGCGTCGACGCTGTTGTCGTCGAGCTCACGTGCGGCCTGCGCAAGGCCGCGCGCCACCTCCTCGCGGAACAGCGCCACACCCTGACCACGCAGCTGTGCCGCCGTGCGCTCGGCTTCGGCCTCGATGCGCACCGCGGTGCCCAGCGCCTCGGCTTCCTTGGTCTTCCGAATCAGCAGGGCGTCACCCTCGTTCGTGGCAGCGGCCTTCAGGTTGTTGCTGGCCACCACCTGTGCCATCGAGGTGGTGATGGCCTGGTCGAAGGTGATGTCGTTCAACTGCAGGTCGATGAGGTGGTAGCCCCACGTCTCGATGACATGGTCGAGGTTGTCCTTCACCTCGGCCACGATCTCGCCGCGCAGGGCAAGGATCTCGGCCTGCCGCTTGGTGGCCACGAAGCCACGAGTGCTCCCCTCGACACTGCGCACCAGCGCGGTGAGGAAGTCCTTCTCGCTGACGAACTTGAAGGCAATGTTCTTGATGGTGTCTTCGCTCTCGTTGATGGCGCTGTACACCATCATCGCCGTGAAGTAGACGTTGGCCTGGTCCTGCGTGATGGCCTGGAACTGCAGCTCGACGGCTCGGTTCTGAATGCTGATGCGGCGGTAGATCTTCTCGAAGATCGGGATGACCACGTTGAGGCCCGGCCGCAGAGTGCGCCGGTACTTGCCGAACACGGTGGTGACCGCCACGGTGCCCTGCTGCACGGTGCGCAGACCGGTGAGCAGCAACACGACGATGAGCACCGCGATGATGGCGGCGATGATGCCCGGGTTCATTGACACGACCTCCTGGGGGACGGAGGCGAGTGTAGGTCAGCCCCGGCCGCGCACGATTGCGTACGCCTTGCGCAGTGTCTCGTGCACGATCCAGGTGCCGGTGATGCCCGCGGGGGTCAGCAGCACGCCGCCGGGCCGCATGTCGAACGACATGCCGCCGTCGAGCAGCACGGTCGCATGGCCCGACAGCACGCAGAACACCTCGTCGTACCCATCGCGCGTGAGCGGGAACGTGCCGGGAGTGGCTTCCCAGATGCCCGCCTCGAGCTGGTTGTTCAGCGACACCACCACCGAGCGGTGGTGCGGGTCACCAGCGATGGCACCGGGTCGCGGCACCCATGCACCGAGGTCGAGCGTGTGACCGTTGGCCAGATAGCCCGAGGTGCCAGCGCCACCCGAGCGGTTGTCGATGACGTACATCTTGCGCACCGTCTGGTGCACGGTCCACTGCTTGTTCCACTGACGGGGCGTGGTCCACAACGTGCCGGGGGCGACGTCGTACTCGCCTGCGTCGTGGGCCACCGACACCCGGCCCGACACCATGTACATCATCTCGTCGTAGTCACCGGTGGTACCACCGAAGGTGGCGGGCTCGCGCTCCCAGATGCCCACCTGCACGTCGCCGTCGTCGAGCAACGGAAGGTCGTACACGCCCTCACCGGTGCGGCGCAGCGGGGCGGTGCGGATGTCGGCGACGTACATGGTTCAGATCCCTTCCTCACCCAGCAGGAACTCGACGACCGTCGGCCAGGCGTCACGATCCTGCCACAGGAACGCATGGCCGCCCGAGAACGACCGCAGCGCGCTGCCCTGCACACGACTGACGATGGCCTCACTGTTGGCCATCGGCGCCAACGCGTCGTAGCTTCCGCACGTCACCAGCGTGGGGCAGACGATGCGATGCAGGCGGTCCCACACGTCGTGGCCACTGCGGGCCAGCAACTGGAACCGCTCGCCGCGCAGTTGCACATCGGTCTTCTCGGCCGAACGGCCGGTGTCGGCGAGGTCGACCAACATCCGGTCGAACGGGTGCTCGGCAAGGAACTCGGGCGTGTAACGAGAGTCCATGAGTTGGAGCCGTAGTCGTTCCTGCTCGGCAGCGGGCAGGTCGGGAATGGTGTGCAACGGGAAACTGCTGCCACCCTCACCGCCGGCCGAGGTGCAGGCCAGCACCAGTCGCTCCACGCGTTCGGGCCACGTGACCGCGAACTCCTGCGCCACCATGCCGCCGAAACTGATGCCGAAGACGCTCGCCGACGCCCACCCGACATGGTCGAGCAGTGCTGCACCGTCGGCGGCGTAGTCGGCCATGGTGGGCACGTCGTCGGTGACGGTGGTGCGGCCGAGGCACCGCTGGTCGTGGATGAGCACCTCGAAGTGCTCCGCCAACTTCTGCACCATCGGTGCCGCACCCTGTATCGACGAACCCGAGCCGTTGAACACCAACAGACGCGGGCCGGTGCCGTGGACCTCGTAGTGGATGTCGATGCCGCGCACCGCCGCCGACGGCACGACAGCCCTCAGCCCCGCGTGAAGCGACCGGGCGCCACGGGCGACATGTCGAACGGCGCTTCGTCGCCACGCACCACGGCGGCAATGGCCTTGGCAGAACCGATGCTGGTGGTGGAGCCGAGCATGCCGTGGCCGACCGAGGCGATCACCTCGGGAGCACCCGGCACACGACCGAGGAGAGGCAGTCCGTCCGGTGTTGCGGGGCGCAGTCCGGTCCACACCTCACTGGTGGGCGTCGTGGGGTCGAGGTTCAGCACGCTGCCCACCTTGCGAATGAGCGTCTGGGCCCGCTTCAGGTTGAGCGCCCGGTCGGACGCCGAGGTGAGCCCGAACCGGCCGGTGATGCGCAAGCCGCGAGACAGCGGGCTGAGGGCCACCTTCTGGTCGACCATCATCATGCCCAGTCCGGGCTTGGGCACACCGGGGCCGTACTGCAGCGTCACCGAGTCGCCGCGCGCCGGACGCACCGGCACCTTCACGCCGAACGGCTTCAGCAGTTGCGGCGACCACACGCCGGCAGCCACCACCACCTGCGCCGCCTTCACCGGACCGGCAGAGGTGTGCACCACCACGCCGCCGGCCACGCGCTCGATGCGCTGAGCCGAGGCGTTCACGTCGGTGACCCCCAGCCCTGCGCCGCGGGCCGTGATGGCCTTCACCAGCAGCAGCGGGTCGAAGCAGGCATCGTCGAGCAGCAGCACGCCGCCGAGAATGCCGGGCCGCAGCAGCGGCTCGTGCTCGATCACTTCCTTGGCGTTCAGTTCGCGTGCGTTCACGCCGTGGTGCGTCCACTCCTCCATCTCGTGACGCACACCGGCCCACGACTTCGGCGAACTGGCGATCTGCAGCAACCCGGTGGGGATGAAGTCGACATCGGCACCCGCGGCGCGCAGGTCGTGCACACCGGCAACGGTGGCATCGAGCATCGCTCGCAGCGCCGGCAGGCCGCGCTGCACGTTGTGCTCGTTGGCCGATCGGGCGAACTGCCACAGCCATCCGGCGATGCCCGGCACCACGCGGGGCGAGATGGCGAACGCACCGTTACGGGCGATGAGGCTGTTGATGCCGGCCTTCACCATGCCGGGCGCCGAGAACGGCACGATGTGACTGGGCACGAGGTGACCTGCATTGCCGATGGAGGTGCCCTGCGTGGTGCCACCGGGCTCCACCACCACCACCGTGGCGCCACCGGACGCCACTTCCGCCGCCACCGAACGGCCGATCACGCCACCGCCGATCACCACCACGTCACATGCTTCGAGTGCCACGCCGCAAACGTAGTCTGCGAGTCGTGGAATCGGTGCCTCGAGTCGACCTCTCCGACCCCGGCGCGGCGACGGCCGTGGCCGAGGCATGCGCACGCGTGGGGTTCCTCACCGTGGTGGGCCACGGCGTGTCGCAGTCGGTGCTCGACGGCGCATGGACCACCGCACAGCGGTTCTTCGACCTGCCGCTCGAACAGCGGATGGCCGTGGCCATGCCCCGACCGGGCTACCCCTACGGCTATTCGCCCCTCGCAGGTGAGACCCTGTCGGCCTCGCTCGGCCGACGCAGCCACCCCGACCTCAAGCAGAGCTTCGCCATCGGCCCCGTCGACGCACCGCAGCACGCGTTCGCCGATGCCGACGAGGAGTTCGCATGGTCGCCCAACATCTGGCCCTCCGAGTCACTTCCCGCGCTGCGCCCTGCGTGGGAGACGTACTACCGATCGATGGCCCACCTCGCCGCGCGACTGCTGCAGTTGATGGCCACTGGGCTCGGGTTGCAGGCCGAATGGTTCGACCCGATGATCGACCGGCACACCAGTGCCATGCGAGCGCTCGACTACCCGCCGGGCGAGGTGCTCGACGTCGTGGCCGACGGCCAGTTGGGCGCCAGCGCGCACACCGACTACGGCACGCTCACCATCCTCATGGCCGACAGCACGCAGCGCGGGCTCCAGGTGCAGCAACCCGATGGCGCATGGGCCGACGTGGTGCCCGAACCCGGTGCCCTGGTGGTGAACCTGGGCGATGCCATGGCCCGTTGGACCAACGACCGGTGGCGGTCGACGATGCATCGCGTGGTGGTGCCGGAGCGCCGGCGCCAGTCGATCGCGTTCTTCCACAACGCCAACTGGGATGCACGCATCGACTGTCTGCCCACCTGCCTCGAGCCGGGCGAACAACCTCGTCACGCGCCCATCGAGGCCGGACCGCACCTGATGAACAAGTTCAGGGCGACGGTGAACCAGTACTGACGGAAGGGTGACGCGTCATAGACGACGTCGATTGATTCCATACGATCAATCGAATTGTCATATCTATCGAACACCCTTACCTTGATGGTCATCCCCTATCGGACCAACCATCAAGGACTCCCCCCCATGTCACTCGTCAACACCGAGATCAAGCCGTTCATCGCCACCGCCTACCACCGGGGTTCGTTCGTGCCCGTCACCGACGCCGACCTCCGCGGCAAGTGGTCGGTGGTGTTCTTCTACCCCGCCGACTTCACGTTCGTGTGCCCCACCGAACTCGGCGACCTGGCCAACCACTACGCCGAGTTCCATGCCCGCGGCGTCGAGGTGTACGCCGTCTCGACCGACACCCACTTCACCCACAAGGCGTGGCACGACACCAGCGACACCATCCGCGCGATCCAGTACCCGATGATCGGCGACCCCACCCACCAACTCGCTCGCAACTTCGAGGTGCTCCGTGAGGCAGAGGGTCTCGCCGACCGCGGCACGTTCCTCGTCGACCCGAACGGTGTCATCCAGTTCAGTGAAGTCACCGCGGAGGGCATCGGCCGCAACGCCGAGGAACTCCTGCGCAAGGTGAAGGCCGCACAGTACGTGGCAGCGCACCCGGGCGAAGTGTGCCCGGCCAAGTGGGAAGAGGGCGAAGCAACACTCGCACCGTCACTCGACCTCGTCGGCAAGCTCTGACGGAACCCGCCATGCTGGAGCCCGCCCTCGCCACGCAACTGGCAACGCATCTGCAGCGGCTGACGCTGCCCATCGAGTTGGCCGCCGCGCTCGACGACTCCCCTGCGTCGAATCGGATGGCCGACCTCCTGGCCCAGATCGCCTCACTGTCGCCGCTCATCACGGTGACGGACAACGAGCATCCTCGTCGTCCGTCGTTCGTCGTGCGGCGCGCCGGTGACGCCGCCCCTCCCGGCGACGGCCCGATCGCCACCGGCACGGTGCGTTTCGCCGGAGTCCC
>CAZQPJ010000160.1:0-5823 GCA_964595105.1 uncultured Bifidobacterium sp. | reverse complement strand
ACGCCACAGATGGTCGTGCCGGGGGTGCCCGTGTCGGCGTAGTACGTGTAGGTCCACGAATTTCCGGCTGGCAGGGTTCGGGTCAACTGGCGACCCCACAACGTGCCCGACGTTTCATACGTGTAGGTGGTGGTGAGTCCCTCCGATGTTGAGGTTGCGGGTTGTCCGTACTGGGGGGTGGGGAGGGTGAACGTCTGCTCGTCGGCGACAGTGTTCGAACCGTCGAAGGTTCGGACGCGTGTCGCGTACCCGTAATCGGGATGCAGGGCGCTGCCCGGAACGACGACCTTCGAACCGGCGGGTGAGGTCCATGACAGCTGCACGAGCGCGCTGCCGGTCGTCTCCACGAGCGTGACCCGGATCCGGTAGCGCTTCCCTGCGGTCGCCGCGAACGTGCCGGTCTTCTCCACCGTCGTGGCACCTGCAGCAGATCCTCGGACGCCGACCGAGACACCACGAGGGTGAGCGTCGACCACTCGGCGAGCGGGATCGTCGGCTTGGTCTGCGACAAGCGTCCACCATCGACGATCCAAACCCGATCGTCGCCGGCAAGACGTGCAGCCACGTGTCCGGCAGTACCTGACCACACCGCGCCTGCCTGCTCGGCGGATTCGGGCCCGGGAACCAGCCAGAGCCCGGGTGCTGCCATGCGCCCGTGGTCGGCGACAGCGACCGCATCGCCGCCATGACGCAACGATGCGATGAGCGACACGACGCCCGGCTCCACACCGAGGCCGCACCTCGCACCGAGGACACCGCCGTCGACATCGGCCTCGAGCACCGCGCGCTCACGGCCCAGATCCTCTGGCCATGCCGCCGCAAGCAGAAGGCACCAGGAGGTGACCCCCGGAGCGCCTCGCACGGAGCTCAAGGTGACGATCATCCGTCTGCCCCCACGAGCGTGAGCCTGAGCCGACCATCTGATGCTGCTTGGGCGACGGCTGCCTGGACCTCCGCGGGGACGAGTACGGACACCCAGAGCTTGGTCGACGTGGACCCCGACCCGACGCGCTCGACCGACCACACCGTGCCCGAGCCGAGCATCGACGCGACCGCTGCGTCGCCAGGCGCGGCCGACGTTCCCTTGACGACTCCCAGGAAATCGACCCGATCACCGGCCGAGAGCCCCGAGGTTGGTGCCGCGCCCGCATCGAGCGACGCCCCAACGACCACGAACCCTGGTGGGATCACCTTTCCCTTCTCACTGAAGAGATCGGTGTTCAGGACCGTGCCTGCGGGAATCGGACCACGGGCCGCACGTCCGATGATCAGATCCTGCTGGGAGGGTTGAATCGCCCGAAGTCCGTCGGTTCGACCCATCTCCACCACGCGCAGGTCCGACGAATCGACCACCTCGCCAGGCGAGATGTCACGCGCAGCGACCATCACACTCATGGTCTCCGAGGTTGCGTTGAACACCCACGCGGCCAGCAGAGCCGAGAGTCCGACGAGCAACGCGCCGGCCAACACCCAGGAGGGGCGCTTGCGCTTCGGCGCCGAGAGCGAAACGACCGACGGTGTCGAGGACGGCTCCGCCACTTCACTCCGAGAAGCTTCGACACGGGCGCTCGGCCGTTGCATCGTGCGAGACATCAACACCCTCCCTGTTCGGGCCGTGGACCGGTGCACTCGACGAGGCCCTTCACCTCGGCGACGGCGAGTGGCGATGTCGACGTCGTCGTGAACGGTTCGAGCGCGCCGCCGGCGCCGGTCGACGACGTCCAACTGAGCGCCCACGTGATCGACAGCGATGTCGTGAAGTGGTAGCCATCCACCTCCGATGTCGATGATGCGTTGACGTAGGTGTACGAGCATGCACCCGGCGATGCAGGGTTGTACACGGCAATCGGATCGGTGCCGGAACAGCTGACGACGCCAGGATTCGCCGGGTCGCCAGGATCGAACGACAACGACGCCGGCCTCGCCGTCACAGTTGCCCAGATCGGCCCGACCGACGCCGTGACCGAAATCGGTCGCCAGGAGTTGCCGCCGGCCCGGAAGTCGAGTGGAGTCTGCACGTACGCCCAGCCGAACTCTGGGTCGAGCATCTCGAAGACGGGCACCGGCTTCGGCAGGGTGCGCTCCCGCAACTGCTCGAGCAACTGCGGAAAGATGTCGGCGGGCTGGGCCTCCGGGACATCCACCCACACGGCCTCGCCGTTGCACGTGCGCTGCCAGAGGTGATGGGTGACGCCGTCCACGACGCGCGGCCAGGTGACTGAGCCCAAGTCTGGAACACCGACCGTGACCCCGTCCTTCAACTCCCACGAGCAACCGCCGCTCGACGTGGTGCCGCCCGACGTGCTGTACGAGACCTGAGCCTGGATCACGTCGGCCTCTTGCCCACCGCTTCCTTGACCGGAACCATCGCCGGGACCGGCGAATGCCGAGGGCGCGGGCAGCAAGCCGGTCGCCGCCAGTAGCGTAACAATCAGCCGGCGGGACACACGTCGCTCGATTCAGTCGGTCCAACTGCCGGTGCGTCGTATGCGCGCCACCTCCCGTCTGGGTCGAGCCGCATGTCCCAAGCGGACCGGCCCGACGTGTAGGAGTCATCGATGATCACGTCCGCTCCGCCAGGGCCCGCCCCTGGATGGACAAGGTCACTGCCATCGGCGATGCACACGGTCGCGGAGGCCGTCGTGCCATCCGCGTTCAGGGTCACCGCCTCGATCACGTACCTGAACTGATCCCTGTTGCGAACGGTGTAGCCGGCTGCGTTCCACTCCTCGACGCGGGCAACGTTGCGTTCGAGCAGCGCGCCAGCGCGTGCGACCTCGAGCGTGGATGGATCGCAGCGGGGCATTGCGACGAGGCAGTCGGAGAAGGTCTCCTGCGCCAGAGCAATTGCAGCACGGACGTCCTCTTCGGGCGACGACGAAGGCTCGGTCGTCGTGGTGGACGTCGTCGAGGTCGGTGTCGACGTGCTTGGTGATGTCGACGTTGAGGTCGTACTGCTCGTTGTCGTGACGATGCTCTGCTCGGTGGCGCTCGGAGTGCTCGGCGACGAGTCGGAACCGTCGGCGCACGCGGCTGCTCCGAGGGCAAGGAGCAGGAGCGCCGTCGTGCTAGTCGCACGACGGCCTACGGCATGGTCAACACTCCACATCGGACTGTCCTCGGCATCACAACTCCGATCAGCCCGCCCGTGAGGTGAAACGCTAAACGAGGACGTGCGGTGACGCAATGGGTGCCAGCGACGAGTCATGGTCGACCTCCCGAGCACAATTGGCTCGATGCAGCTCCGGCCGCGTCGAGACGTGTCACAGGAGAGACCGTCAGCGCCGCCTGGGATCTCTCGAACCATGCGCAGCGGCGCACCACGAATCATAACCCCGAGCACGGTTCGCGCGTCCACGACCAACAACGGACACCGCGCTGGTGTGAAGGATGAATCCCGCTCTTCGAACGCGCCAGGGCGCTGTCGCTAAGCAGGCACCGGACGGCGAAGCACCACGAGCTGGCCGGTCGTCACGAGCTGGACCAGCGCGAAGCGAGGGATCCTGAGGACCGAGCCAACCCTCAGCACCGGCAGCCCGGCAGCACCACCGCTGTCGAGGTAAGTCGTCGCAAGGTCATACGCAGTTGAACGTGCGATCCGAAGGACTGCGGCCGCCTCCTCAATCTTGAGCAACGTCGGCAGGTCGCCCCACTCGTCGTCTGGGAATTCCCTCATGGTCCCTCCTCCAAGCGCTCCGGGACGGGAGCGGAAAGTCGTTCCTTGCGCGACAACGGTCATGCGGGCGGACGCATGGGTGAATGCGACACGGAACCTCTCTCATGCTCTGGGGCGCGAAACTTCCTGAGGCTTATTCGTCGGATTCTGCTCCGCTAAAGGTATCCTTTCACGCGAGCTTGGTGGCGGTGTCCGATGCATCCCCACGACCGCAAGCCGCCTCCGCGAACCTCCGCACATCGTCGAGCGACGCGTGCTCAAGAAAGTCCTCAGGGACTACCTGCACAACGCCTACCAGATTGTCGACGCATATCGACAAGAGAACGAGTTCGATCTCATCCAAGACACCAGAGAGTGGCTTTGCTCGAAGAAGCACATCGGTCTCTACCTTGAGGCTATTCGACAACTCCAGCGAAAACTCGTCTATGGAACAAAGCACACGATTGCACCGGAGGCAACCGATCCCGCTGAATCGCTCGCGACAGGATGCCATCACAAATCTCCTAGAACCCGGGCCACAATGGTCTCAAGCCGAGTGGCTGGCATCGCAAAAAGTAGGTTGTGGACGCCCGGGGCCCAATGGTCCTCGAGCCTGCCCCAGGAGTCGCAGTACCGGCTAACGGACCGAACCCAACGAAGGTCCTCACTGCTGATCTCAAATAGCAGGGTACGCAGCTGACGTGTCCGCGCAATGTCCGACATAAAGTCGACCGCATCTGTCCAGAACGTGCGCACCATCGAGCTTCCCAAATCTCTCGCAAGCGCTACAAATGCGGTTTCGAACGGACGAACATCATAACCAATCATCGCACCGTGCCGCACTCCGTCGCTCGTAACCGAAACACCCATTGCCGGGTTTGCTTGCAAGAGTCCGGCGCGAAGGGATGTATTTGAACCGTGCGCCCATGCGACGGTCAGCCGATGGATGTAATGAAGATCCGATGCAGTGGCAAGCTGTAGCATAGCGGCTACTCCACTGGGCGCCTGACACTCATAACCAGCAAATCGTCATACCCGTCCAAACAGCGAACGTGTTGCTGCAAGACCGCCTCGACACAGAAGGAGCCACACGTCGCCGCCTGGAAGCGCGGTTTGTTTCGTGCAATCACCTCAGAATAAATCTTTCGCAACGGCCACTGGGCGAAGCAGTACTCAAGCAACTGACTCCACGAGTCAGCGACGATTGAGATGGACCGGTCGTCCGAACAAAAGATGGAAATGTATGCAAACCCAGAACGAAGGTCGGCTCCGTACAGTGAGAAGAGTCCGATCGGCCTAGGTTCACCGATGACATACTGACAAACCACGCCCGCCCAAAGGTGCGCAACGAACTGATCGGGAGACAGCGACGCGCCGTACTGTCGCCAGCGCGGTCCGCTAAGCACGGCCATCTCCGGCCACGCCTGTACTCTCTCATAATCACCGACGCTGAGGTCTCGGTAGCCGAGATCTCGTGGCGTTGGAATTGAAGCAGTCACTGATCTTCCTCCCATTCGACAATGCCGAGACCAAGCAGGGTCGCCAAAGCATCTGCTTCAGACAGCGACTCGAACTCCACGGTACGGTCACCCTCCCTCAGAAGGCGCAGGAGGGCGGAGCGAAGCCCCATGTCCAGTCGCACCAACGCACCCCTAGCGCTCACCCAGTCCGGCCCGAGAAATGAGTGTGCCGGCCCCGCACGAAGCAGCACCGGACCAGCGGGTGGTCGGAGTTGCCTTGAGAGGCGGGGTGGGTAGTTGGGCTCGCTTGGCGCGGTGCTACCCGCGAGGACGCCAGCCACAAAATGCCTCAGCGTCACGTGCACAGATGTATCGGGCCCCACGGCGAACGGCCGATGAAGGATTCGAGGGCCAACAAGCATCCAGTCGCCCGCGTCCAGCCGCACCTGGTGTGAACCGTCGCGTGTGAGAACACTTTCAGAGGCATCGCTCAGCCGGCGCTGCCAAAGTTCGGGCTTGGATGCTGTCTGCCATTGCCAAACTTTGGATCCTGCCAGCTGAACCACCACTGCGAGGCCCGGGTCAGCGTGTACCGGTGTAGCGGGGCGACCCTCACGCGACACGTAGACGTTGGCGCGGAAGCGCGACTCAAGCCGTCCCGTGCCAACCTCGAGGAGCCTCGTCAGGCGACGCAATTCGCTCGCCCAC
>CAZQPJ010000159.1:0-5841 GCA_964595105.1 uncultured Bifidobacterium sp. | reverse complement strand
ACGCCGTGGCCGCCTTGCACCGCTTCCTCGACATGGGCATCGAGGCCTTCCTCATCGCCTCGTCCGTGGTGGGCGTGATCGGCCAACGACTCCTCCGCCGCATCTGCGACTCGTGCAAGGAGCCCTACACCCCGGGCGCCGACGAATTGGCCGTGTTCCGCCAGCACAGCGGCGGCAGCGAGAAGACCACGTTCTACCGCGGTGCGGGCTGCAACTTCTGCGCCGGCACCGGCTACCGCGACCGCATCGGCGTGTACGAGCTGTTGCGCATCACCCCCGAGCTCCGCCGCCTCATCGTCGGCTGGGCCACCACCGAGGAACTGCGTCGGCTCGCCGTCGCCCAGGGCATGCGCACGATGCTGCGCGAGGCCATGGCGCTGGTCGAGAACGACGTCACCACCATCCCTGAAGTCGTCCGAACCCTGTTCGCCAGCTAGGAGTCATCACCATGCCCAGGTTCGCCTACGCCGCCATCGACGCCAACGGAGCGTCCGTCGAAGGCATCACGAAGGCCGACACCGTCGGCGAGGCTCGAGCGCATCTGCTCGAGAAGTCGCTGTATCCGGTGAAGATCGAGGAGAAGCGCGGCGCCCTCTCGATCGAACTCACCAAGGAGAAGGTGAAGAAGAAGGAGTTGATGCAGTTCACGCGTCAACTCGCAGTGTTCGTGAAGGCCGGCATCCCGCTCACCGACGCGATGGAGATCATCGGCGACGAAACCCCCGACGTGGCGCTGCAGCGCACCATCTCCAAGATGGTCGAGGAACTGCGCAACGGCGGCACCCTCTCGGGCGCCGCTGCGAAGCACCCGGAGGCCTTCCCTCCGTACTACATCGGCATCCTCGGCTCGGCGGAACTGACCGGCCGCCTCGACGAGACCCTCGAAAGCCTTGCCGGCTATCTCGAGCGTGAACTCGACACTCGCGCCAAGGTGGTGTCGGCGCTCTCGTACCCCGGCGTCGTGATGGTGCTGGCCGTGTTCGTGGTGGCCGTGTTGGCCGGCTACGTGCTTCCCCAGTTCAAGCCGCTGTTCGAGGAACTCCACGCGAACCTCCCGTTCGCCACCCGCGCCCTGTTGTTCGTCGCCACGCTCTTCAGCGACCTCTGGTACATCCCGTTCAGCGTGTTCGGTGCCTTCACTGCCTGGATGATCTGGCTGTTCAAGACCGATGCGGGGCGGGCAACGAAGGACCGCCTCGTACTGAAGTTGCCGGTCATCAGCGGCATCATGGAGTACTCGATCCTCGAGCGCTTCTGCCGCATTCTCGGGGCGATGGTGAAGGCCGGCGTGCCGCTGCCCGACGCGATGCGCACCACCACCGAGGCCACCAGCAACATCGTGTTCCGCGAGCGCCTCATGGAGGCACAGGCCGAGATGATGGAAGGCGGCGGATTCGCCAAGCCCCTCGCCCGCACCGAACTGTTCCCGGGTGCGGCCCGGCAGATGTTCAAGGTCGGTGAGGAGACCGGAACGCTCGACCAGCAGCTCGAGGTTGCCAGCCTCTACTTCGACCGCGAACTCGAGACCCGCATCAAGAAGTTCACCACCATGTTCGAGCCGCTCATGATCGTGTTCGTGGGCCTCATCGTGGGCTTCGTCGCCGTGGCACTCGTGCAGGCCATGTACGGCGTGATGGAC
Source organism: uncultured Bifidobacterium sp. (assembly GCA_964595105.1). Taxonomy (GTDB): domain Bacteria; phylum Actinomycetota; class Acidimicrobiia; order Acidimicrobiales; family Ilumatobacteraceae; genus UBA668. Next base: position 4,202 of record CAZQPJ010000159.1, on the reverse strand, counting down.
GGCCTCAAGCAGACCGCCTGACCCGCCGCCGGCCCCCGGCCCGCCCGGCCCCGACATTGCCGCAATCCGAAACTGAATGCTGTGGTGCCGAGAGCCGGAACCACAGCATTCGCAATGTCCAGCACCACGAAGGCGAACCGCCGATATGGTCCGCCCGCATGCCTACCAGCACCCACCTGGGTGCCGTGGGCGAGCTCGCGGCCTCTCGCCACGGCGCCTTCACCCGACGCCAGGCCGCCCACATCGGAACCACCGCACAGGCAGTCAGTCGATTGCGCGACCGCGGCGTGCTGGTCGAACCCGTTCCGGGAGTGCTGTACGTGGCGGGAATGCCGCGCACATGGCGCCGAGACGTCCACATGGCCACGCTGGAGGGCGGCGACCGTCGTCTGGCCATCGCCAGCACGGCGGCACGACTCCACGGCATCGACGGGTTCCTCGACGACAGGACCATCCATGTGACAGGTCGGCGAGGCGCCGCCACGGGCCTTCCCCTGGTGCGGCTGTCGCAGACGATCCATGGCTACCCGCCGAACCACTTGGTGACGGTCGACCACATCCGCTGCGCCACCCATGCACGAACACTCTGCGACATCGCTCGCTACCACCCGGAGCGCTACGAGCGCGCAGTCGACGACTTCGTCCGTCGCGGCCACAGCCTGAACTGGTTGGCGCAGACCGCCGACGAGGTGGAAGCCCGCGGCCCATGGAGGGCGAGGGTGGAGACCGACCTGGTCGCTCGCCGAAAGGGAGGCCGGGTACGCGACTCCTGGTTCGAGAAGTTGGTCGAACAATGCGTCTCGTCGCCCGCACTACCGCCGATGGTGAGGCAGTTCGAGGTGACCCGGGCCGATGGCACCTTCGTGGCCAGAGTCGATCTCGCCATCCCCTCGTTGCGCATGGCGATCGAAGCCGACAGTCGCCGATTCCACAGCGGACTGCGTGCCCAGCGCTTCGACCAGCGGCGCGAGAACGAGCTCTCGGCGGAGGGCTGGCTCACCTCGTACGTCGGTTGGAGCGACGCCACCGCATCACCCACCACGGTGAGGCGAACGATCGAACGGATCGCCGAACGGCGGGCGAAGGACCTCGGTCTCGACCTACCCACGCTCCTGAATGCTGCGAAGCCGACTGCCGGAACGTCAGCATTCAAAACGAGCGGAACAGGGGCGAACCGGACGAGCGAAGCCGGCGAGGCGCGCAGGGCGAGCGGGAGGACTCAGCGGACGAGGAGCAGGTCGATGTAGGCCTGACCGAAGAACACGGCCAGCACCGTGCCGAGGGCGAGGAACGGCCCGAAGGGCACCGCCGTGCGACGGCCCGCCCGCTTGGCCACCATCAGGGCCACACCCACCACGGCACCGGCGGCGAACCCGAAGAACAGGCCCACGGGGGCGAGCCCCGGGTTGAGGAAACCGAGGTAGCCGCCGAGAAGCGGCGCCAACCGCACGTCACCGTCACCGAGCCCGCCGCGACTGCCGAGATAGATGGCACCCATCAGGGCGAAGGAGATGACCGCTCCCAGCGCCATCATCCAGATCCGCTTCGGCTCATGTTCGACGATCGCCGCCACGCAGAGCAGTGGCACGCCGACGATGGCGGTCCAGTGGATGATCGCCCGCGGCAGGCGCTTGATGCGCAGATCGATCCAGCTCAGACCCACCAGACCGGCCATCAGCACGCAGAACGCGGGGGTACGCCACGAGAGTCCGAAATGCCACGCAGTGAGACCGAAAAGAAACGCCGTTGACAACTCAAGCACGAGCGGTTCGATGCCGATACTCGTACGGCACTTCCGGCACTTTCCGCGAAGCGCCAGCCAACTCAACACCGGTACGAGATCGCGAGGGCCGAGGCGCAAGCCACAGTTCCCGCACGCCGACCCGGGCTGGACGACCGAAGCGCCTCGCGGCACCCGATCGACCACCACGGTGAGGAACGAACCGGCAAGAAGCCCGTACAGGGCGGCGATCACGACTGTCATTCGAACCGGAGGCTAGACCAGATGTTCAACCCCGACCCTTCCTTGGTCACCTTGCTCCAGGCAACGGTGGCTGCTGGAGCGAGCGACCTCCACCTCACCGTCGGTCGTCCTGCCACTGCCCGCCGCGACGGTGTGCTGGTGCCGTTCGAGGGCGTCTCGGTGATGGTGCCCGAGGAGACCGAGCGCATCGTTCGATCACTGCTCACCCTCGAGCAGCAGCACGAGCTCGAGCACCACTCACAGATCGACTTCTCGTTCGGGCTCGAGGGCATCGGACGCTTCCGTGCCAACGCCTACAAACAGAAGAACACCTACGCCCTCGCCCTCCGCGTCATCCCCTTCCGGGTGAGGTCGCTCGAGGAGCTCGGGGCTCCCGCGGCGGCGAGCGAACTGCTCGACCGGCCGTACGGACTCGTGTTGGTGGTGGGGCCGACGGGCTCCGGCAAGAGCACCACGCTCGCCGCCATGGTCGACCGCATCAACGCCACGAAGCCTGTGCACATCCTCACCATCGAGGACCCGGTCGAATACGTGCACAACCACAAGATGGCGATGGTGAACCAGCGCGAGGTCGGCACCGACGTGAACAACTTCCTCGACGGTCTGCGCAGCGCCCTTCGTGAGGACCCGGACGTGATCCTCCTCGGTGAAATGCGCGACCTCGACTCGATCTCGATCACCCTCACGCTGGCCGAGACGGGTCACCTCGTGTTCGCCACGCTGCACACCAACGATGCCGCCCAAGCGCTCGACCGCATCGTCGACGTGTTCCCCGCCGAGCGCCGCGACCAGATCCAGATCCAGCTCGCCGGCACCCTGCAGGGCGTTGTCAGCCAGCGCCTCCTGCCCGCCATCGGCGGCGGACGAGTGGCCGCATACGAAGTGTTGATGGCCAACGACGCCGTCCGCAACCTCGTGCGCGAGGGAAAGAGCCGCCAGTTGCGCAACGCGATGATCTCCGGTCAGAAGGAAGGCATGCAGACCATCGAGATGGACCTCGCCCGTCTGGTGTCGAGCGGGATGATCTCGTTCGAGACCGCAGCCGAGGCGAGCCAGTACCCGAAGGAGATTCTGGCCCAGGCCGCCACCATGCGGTCGCAGTTGCAGGCACAGGCCACCGTGCAGTCGGGCCAGGCGGCAACCACCGGCGCCGGAACGCTCGCCCGGGTGTGAGGTCACCGCTGCGATGACGATGAACAAGCTCCCGTACAAGATGCTCGGTGGCGTGGTGCCGTGCCCCGGCGGCTGGCTGATCGTGCCGGCGCGCCTCGCCGGCGTCACCGTCGTGGCCGAAGACCCGATGGTGGTGCCACAGCTCATCGACGTGCTGGAGTTCAAGCCCAAGTTCGAGGCCGCCGCCATCTACGTACCCGTGGGGTTCAGCGACGAGCCCGAGGGCCCGTACCGCCCGTGCGACGACGAGGCCCGCAGCTTCGTCGGCTGGCCGCGTCGCATCGCCATCCGCCCGACGCCATCACGGGCCGCACTCCACGCTCCGACCCGCGAGGCCGCACTCGCGATCGAACCTTGGCTCACTCGCGACGACTTCCGCCGATTCAAGTGGATCCGTGAGGCCGAGCGTGAGTTCCAACCGTTCCACCAGCGGTCGTTCTTCGCCGCCCACCCCGATCTCACGTTCTCGCAGATGAACAACGACCAGCCCCTCACGACGTCGCCGTACCACGACGACGGCGTGCTCGAACGGCTGGCACTCATCCGCGACAAGTTGCCGGGCGTCGACGAGATCGTCACCCGCAGCGCACCGCCCGCCGGTGCCGCCATCGTCCACCTCCTGCAGGCCACAGGTCTGCTGTGGACGGCTCGCCGCGCCGCGGGCCGGGCCATGCAGCGTCTGCCCCTCGATCCCACATGGGACTCGGCGGGCATGCGCATGGAACTCGTCCGCTGACCCCATCCCCGGCGCCCCGGCCGGCACCCTGGCGCGCAGGCTCATCGCCCGCATCCCCGTCGAGCGTCGCTCCCGACCCATCCCGACCCATCCCGACCCCTCACCAGACCCGACCCATCCCGATTTGAATGCTGTGGTACCGGCAGCCGGAAGGACAGAATTCAACTCCGCTGCCGGGGGCAGGGCGCAGGGCGCGAGGCGCAGGGCTGCCGGGGGCAGGGCGCAGGGCCGCCGCGGCCGCAGCCGCAGGCGCGAGGCGCGGGGCGGGCCGGGCGGGTGGGTACTGGGGGGTCCGGGTCGGAACCGGTT
>CAZQPJ010000158.1:0-5862 GCA_964595105.1 uncultured Bifidobacterium sp. | reverse complement strand
ACACACCCACACGCTCCACCACACCCGACGAACCCTTGAAACCCACAATCACACGACCCGCCACATGAGGCGCCAACGGCGCGGCGGCCGGTGCCGCTGCAGCCTGCGAGCTCATCATCAGCGGTGCCACACCGGCGGCGACCAATGCCAACAGCCACGCCCCGCGAGAGGCCTTCCGAGTCGGGTTCATGCCCACGTCCACTCCCTGCCCGGCGCTCGTCATCGCCGCTGGCGGGGGTGATTCTGCCACGAACCGTGTCGCCGACGAAAGAACGGGGACGAATTCCAGACGAATCCTTGCAGTGCGGCGGATGATGACTGGGTCGAACGGTCCAAACGGCTGTCGAACGCTTGCGCAACACCGATTTGTCGGCAAGAGTGTTGTGGGGTTGTTGCTACTTCCCACGGGGGACACGGGAAGTACGCACAAACAAAGGGGAAATCCATGCTGCCTGCCACCGATGACGCGTCGTTGCCTTTGCTGTTGCTGATCGCCGACGACACCTCGCTCTCCATCGACGTACAACGCGCCGTCGGCCACCAGTTCCGCATCTGGGCCGCCACGTCGCCGCGAAACGTGTCGCAGCGCATCGCGTCCACCCCTCCCGACTTCATCATCGTCGAGGTGCCGTCGCCCACCAGTTGGCAGTTCGACTTCATCGCCGGGCTCCGCCAGACCAGCGACGCACCGATGATGGTGCTCACCCGCGACGCATCGCCGCACCTGTGCGTGCTGAGCCTGCGCATGGGTTCCGACGACCACGTGGTGATGCCCACCGAGGACGAGATCATCAGCGCCCGCGTGCACGCCCTGCGCCGCCGGGTCAGCACCGCCGTGTCGTCGGAGGTCGTGAAGGTGGCCGACCTCGAGGTGCACTTCGGTGCTCGCACCGTGTCGCGCCACGGCCGGCCGCTGCACCTCACGCGCATCGAGTTCGACCTGCTCGCCTACCTCATGAAGCACCCTCGCCAGGCGCTGTCGCGCGACCAACTGCTGGTGGGCGTGTGGGGCTCGGAAACCCGCTGGCAGAGCCCCGCCACCGTCACCGAACACGTGCGCCGTCTGCGCACCAAGCTGGGCCCCACCGAGTGGCTCATCAGCACGGTCTACGGCATGGGCTACCGCTTCGACCCAACCATGTCGGGTCGAATCAGCGAGGGCAGTTCCGAACTGGTGGGCTGACCGGGCCCCTGCCCGATCCTGCCCGAACCGGCATCAGTCGTCGGTGTCGTTCGGGTCGAGCGTCGTCCACTCCTGACGCACGTACCCTTCGGGCTCGCTGGGCAGCGCCTTCCACGGAATGTGCGCGTCCGCACCAGCATCACCCCGGCTTGGCTCGGGCGATGGCACTGGTGGTGGCGGCGGTGGCGGCGGGGGTGGCGGTGGCGGAGGGACCGAGGCAGCCGCGGCCCCAGCGGGCACCATCACCTGCGCATCGAAGCTCGCCCACACATCGATCGCCTCGGCGGACGACCCGTCGCGGTGCTTGCCGGCGCGCACAGCCTCCACGAGCGACGGCGCGGCCCCGTTCGCCGCCAACCACGCAGCGAAGCGTTCGTCGCCCTCGGGACTTTCGCCAGCCGTGGGTGGAGGCGGGGGCTGCAGCGGCTGCGGCTTCGGCTTCTGCGCCTCCAGCAACTCCTCCATGTAGGCCCGCTTGCGGCGCCGCACTCGCAGGATCCATGCGAGATCGGCCACCAACACGAGACCCACCAGCGAACCGAGCAATCCGCTGGGGAACGACGACGTGCGCTGTGCCGTGGTGGCCTCCACACGCGGTGCCTTCACCTCGACGCCCACCCAGTAGTCGCCGTAGGCGAACGTGTCGAGCTGCAGTGTGGCATCGACCACCCGGGTCTCGCCGGGGCCGATCGACTCGAATGAGACGATGGTGCCGTACCCGGTGGGTGGAAAGTCCTTGCCCAGCGCAATGTCGAGGCGACCTGCGCCGGTGGGCAACTGGCCGGTGTTCGTGAGCGTCACGGCGATGTGCCGATCAGGCCCGGTGCCGAAGTAGTCGCGCCACGAGCGGTCGCCCTTCAGCCCCATCGACAGGCTCAGTGTGGTGCCGCCGGCGTCCGGACTCTTGATAGGTGCCCCGTCGCGCATCGGGTGGTCCTTGATGGCGATGGGTGTCACGGCGCTCTGCCCGTTGGCAATCGACCTGGCGTACACCACACAGGGGCACGGCTCGGGCGGCGCGCCCACCGTGACCTTCACCCCGAGTTCGCCGCTCTCACCGACTCCCAGCACGCGACCGTTCGGCATGTCGCAGTCGGGTGTGCCGTTCACCGCTGCGTTGCCGCAGATCTGCACGCTCACGGAGCCGCGGGGCCACCCGGTTCCTCTCAGGATCATCTCCTGCCCGATGCTCCAGGTGGAGGCGGGCAGCAACAGGATCGGCGTGGTGCGGGCTGTGCCCGAATTTGGCGCTCCCGACCCGTCGGAGGGTGGCACGGTGCGCGCCATTGCGGTACCCGGGGCGAACATGCCCAGAGCAACAATGGCGATCGTCAGCGCCCGCCCCAACTTCATGCGGAAATCATCCCACGCGCACGGTCGGCGCGCCACCAGCACTTGCAGTGACCGCCCCGCGTGCTCGCCGTCGTCGGCGGAACCGCAACAGCATCACCAGCACGACGATGGCCAGCACCACCATCGCGATGAAGCCCCACGGGACCGACCAGAAGCCCATCGATCTGGTCACCTGAGCATCGGAATCGGTGGTGACCTCCACCCTGATGCGGCCACGGAGGACAGGGGCATCGGGCCAACCCTTCTTGATGGGCACGATGGCCCCGGGCAGAAGCCCCTCGATGGTGAACGCGGGATACCGATAGCTCACCCGGCCCAGCGCATTGATCTGCGCGATGTTGACCGTTGCCTTCACACGCTGGTTGCCACTGTTCACCAGGTTGAAGTCGACCGTGCTCTCTCCGCCTGCCGTACCGGGAATCATCGGCGGCTTGGCCGACACCTTCATGTCGGTGATGGCCAACGACGGCAGCAGAGGGCCGTCGACGCGGATGAGCGCCAGTGTGGCAACCGCTGTCACGATGGTGATCGTGTCTTGTCCGGGCACCTGGGTGGGCGAATCGACCACCGGCATGGCTCCCAGGCCGATCGCGTAGTCGCCGGGGCCGGCATCGGACGGCACCCGCACCGCGAAGGGAATGCTCTTCGCTGTGTGCGGGGGAATCTGGAGGACACCATCGCCGAGTTGCGAGGTGTACCGAAGCCAGGTGGCAGGCGTCGTGAGCTCGTCGGTGTAGGCCTTCACGCCGATCTTTCCGGATGCGGTGCTGAAGGCATTCGCGGCATACACGCGAACATTCGCCGTGTCGTCGCCGTTGTTGGTGACCACCACCGAGTCGGTCTGCACCGTACCGGCGGCCATTGCGAAGACGAACGCTGCCCGCCGGATGCCTGCACCCTCGGTGACCGGCTGGATCGAGATCGATGTGCTGTTCCCCGCCAACGCTGTGGGAGCCGAAGTGGCCACCACGCCGCCGCCGATCGAGAGCGCAAGCAGCGCCCCAAGTACTCGCCTCCGAGCAGTGGTAGGTGCACGGAACATGGCTGTGGAATCCCCTCTAGAAAGTCGTAAGGACCGGGAACCCGGAGGTTCCCGGTCCTTACGGACAGTATTGCTGATTGCCTTACGGGGCGCTCGTCACCGTGAGGATGATGAGGCCCGAGTAGTCGTCGGCTGCGGTGTTGACGCGGCCTGCGGCCTGCACGTCGAACTGCAGCTCGAACACGCCGCCTTCACGGCCATTGGCGTCAGCGGCCACCGAGCAGATGTCGGCGCTACCGTCGGCCAGCGGCGACGGAGCCGCATCGCTGTCCATGTCGGGAGCCGAATCAGCACCGGCGGTGATGACACCGAGGGGCTCGTTACCGGGCGTCGAGGCGTTGCCCGAGATGTCGCCCTCCACGGCGCAGTTGATGTTGCCGTACCAGATGTCGTAGGCCGGGATGGTGTTGGCCTTGACAGCGGCACCCTGCATCGCAGTGGCCGTACCGGTGATGGCGAAGCCTGCGTTCGAACCGGTGAAGTCACCGATGAGAACGATCGGGCTGGTGGCCGGATCACCGAGCGGGTACCACGTGGTGTTGTCGCTGAGGTCGATGGTCGACAGGTCGACATCGTTCAGGGCGAACGACGGGTCATCGGTGAACAGCGCGATGTTGCCGGGCAGCACCGTCGCCGTGGTGATGAGGGCCGCAGCACACGAGGCAGGGTCGGCACAGGCGTTCACCTGGGTCGAGTCGAACGCCTTCGTCGCGGTGAACGCAGCACCGTTCTCGGCACCAGCAGCGAAGGTGGCCTTCACGTTGGCGGCCGGGTACTGAGCAGCCAGACCCGAGGCGGTGGCCGTGCCGGAGCCGGTGCTGGTGACAGCGGCGGTCGACATCACGTAACCGTTGGTGTCGAGCACCTCGACCGTGCCGGCCGTGTAGGGCTCGAGGCCCGAGCAGGTGATGCTGGTGGTGGCACCGACACCGCCCGAAGCGGGGACGGTGGCGTTGCACGACGGTGCAGCGAGCACGGTGAACGGCGCAACCTGCGTCTGGGTCACCGTGGTGGTCGGGCTGGCCGGGTTACCCGTGGCCGTGGTCCGAGCGTAGGTGACGTGCAGGTAGTACGAGCCGGGCGCCGTCGCCGCCTTCACGGTGAACGCACCCGACAGCTGACCAGTAGCGCTGCCCGAGCCGTAACCGGCCGGGTTGAGCGGGCTGATGCCGTCGCCTGCCACGCAGGACGTGCCAGCCTTGTCGGAGCACAGCTTGGCGCCGCCAGGAGCCACGCCGCCGGCGCTCTCGCCGGCGTGAGCCGAAACAGCCGCGAGCTCGGGGCCGCACAGAGTCACGTCGTTGCCGTTCAGGAACATGCAGGTACCGAACGCCGTCAGGTCTGCCGTGTAGGCGGCCGAGCTGAGGTTGTTCGAGGTCGGTGCGAAGCCGATGCCACCGAACGCCACCGGGTGGAAGCCGGTGCCCGCGGGCGGCGGCAACGAGGTGGTCGGACGGGTCGACGGGCAGCCCTTGCTCGGGGCCGGGGCCACCGAGGTGCATGCACCGATCACCGAGGTGTAGCCAGTCGCCACATCGAGCGGGCCAGCGACCTGCGCAGTGGTGACGTTCACCAACGGCATCGACAGCGCCACTTCCTGAGCGAGGTTGGCCACGACGAGCACGCACGGGATGATCGTGGGACCACCGCCTGCGGCGACGTTCTGAGCACTCGTACGGCAGGCCGAGGCGGCCGGGAGGCCGGTCAGGGTGCCGGTGACCTCGACGTCGCCCGCCGTAGTGGTGGCGGTGAGGCCACCGGTCGGGATCGGCGTGCAGTAGGCAGCGATACCGGCGAGGCCGCCGATATCCGAGCCGGTGAGCGCCACGTTGGTGGTGGCATCGACGTTGCCGCACCAGGTGGCCAGCACGCCATCACCTGCGACGACGGCAGTGCCGTCGGCCTTGGTGACGGAGCTGAACAGGATGTCGATGGTGGCACCCGCGGCCGCCGGGAACACGTTCCCGCCGACGCCAGCGTTCACCAACGTGACGTTGGTGGTGCTTCCCGCGACCCTGTTGACCAGGGCGTTGGTGAGTGACAGGTTCCCCGCAGCAGCCGAGGTGGCCCCTGCAGCAACCGTGACGGAAGCGGTCAGCAGCACTCCCCCAAGCGCTGCAACCCACCCCCTCTTGGACATGGACAGTGATTTCATTTTGTTCTTTCCCCCATGGTGGTGTTTTGGTTTGAACATCTGTGGCTAGTTGAAGCGAATGTGGTGGTCACCGGGCTCAGAGGAGCCCGGTGAACGTGATGAGCGGACGGTCGTGGTTCGGATCCGAGA
>CAZQPJ010000157.1:0-5882 GCA_964595105.1 uncultured Bifidobacterium sp. | reverse complement strand
CAGGTGGCCGAGATGCTGTGCCTCGTGGTGCTCACCGCCCAAGCGGTGTGAGCACGTCGCACCAACCGTGCTGACGACAGGCCGAGGCCAAACGCAGGTCGGCCGTGAGGAGGGCGGCCTCCAGCCCCTCGGCGAGTGCCACGTACCACGCATCGGGTATCGCCAGCGCATCACGCAGTTCCACGACTCGCCCGATGAGCGGGGTGGTGGACAGTCGGCGGATGTCGACCACTGACACCAGTTGCACGAACGATGTCAGGTCGTCGCTGTCGATGACCTCGCGCCTGTGGAGTCGCACCAATGCCGACACCACCTCGGCATCGAAGTGAGCCGGGGCCGACATGAGAGCACTCGGCAACTCGGCACAACCAAGCAGCACATCGATCATGTACGAGGCCTCGACCACCACATGGTCGGGGGTCGTCATACGGCGGTGGACCGCTGCGAATCGGCCTCGCGCGCCTCGTTCACCACGGCCGCTGCATCGACGGCCGGCGCTGGCCCCTTGGCCAGTCGACGGGCGCGCACCTGGGCCAGTCGGGCCGTCCACTCCTCGAGCGGCACCGTGGCACAATGCTCGCCCAGCACCTTCAGCGTGTACTGACGCAGCGTCATTCCGGCCACCTGGGCCCGGCGCTGCAGTTCCTCGTGCACGTCGTCGGGCACGTCGCGCAGGTGCATGTTCACGGCCATGCCGGCACCCTAACCAGTGTGGTAGCGGTTCGCTACCACACTGCTTCAGGCGGCCATCCTCTGCACCACTTGGCGCAGGACGTGCGACGACGTGGCGAAGTTCAGCCGGGTGTGGCCGACGCCGTACTCGCCGAACTCGGGGCCCTCGTTCAACTGCACACCCCGTGCCGCGAACGCCCGGGACGGGTCGTCACCGAGATCGAGCGCCCGGCAGTCGAGCCACGCCAAGTACGTGGCAGCCGGCGGCGTGTACACGATCCCCGGCAGGTGCTCGGCGAGCAACTCTGCAGTGAGATGCCGCATGCGGTCGAGGTGCTGCATCACCGCCTCCAGCCACGGCTCACCCTCGGTCCACGCCACTCTCGCCGCCTCGGCGCCGAACAGGTTCGCCTCGCCGTAGAGATGGTCGGGAGCGGCCATGATGCTGTCGCGCAGGCCAACCGGGCCGATGTGCATGATGGCGTAGCGCAAGCCCGCCAGGTTGAACGCCTTCGACGCCGCATGGATGGTGACCGTGCGCTCCGGCGCCACCCGTGCCATCGGCACGTGCCGACGCGGCGCATAGGTGAGGTCGGCGTGGATCTCGTCGGAGATGATCAACAGGTCGTGGCGCTCGGCGATGTCGGCAAGGTGCCGCAACTCGGCCTCGTCGAACACGTGCCCCGTCGGGTTCTGCGGGTGACACAGCAGCAGCACCTTGGCCGGATCGGCCACCAGCGACTGCTCGAGCGCCTCGTAGTCGAACGCCCACCCGGTGCCGCTCGCCGCGCTCCGGTGGCCGAGTACACCCACCAGTCGGCGTTCCATGTGCTTCACGGTCCGAAGGAACGGTGGGTAGCTGGGCAACAGCACCACCACGCCGTCACCCGGTTGCGTGTGGTGGTGCAGCGCGATCTGGATGCCTTGCGTGACGTCGTTGAGTTCGCGAAGCGACGCAGCATCGGGATGCCAGCCGTAGCGACGCCGACACCGATCGACGAATGCAGCGCTCGCCGGCGACGGATTCGGCAGGTGATCGGGATAGCCGAGGTCGCCGCCGTCGAGCAGTTGCTGCAACGCCGCGGTCACCACCGGCGGCGGCGGGAAATCCATGTCGGCCACCCACGCGTTGAGGTCGCCGGGATGACGGTGCCACTTCGCACCCGGCTTGGCCTGCAACCAGTCGAGCGAGAGCGAATCGAATCCGAACGGGTCGTCATTGGTCACGACCCGACGTTACGCGCTCGGCGTCAGGCGGTGACCCACTGGTGGATGCGGCGGATGCCTTCCTCCATGTCGGCATCGGCCATCGCGAAGCTGAAGCGCGCGTAGCCGGGGGTGCCGAACGCCTCGCCCGGCACGAACGCCACCTTTGCCTCGCCGAGGATGTTGTCGGCCAGTTCGAGGGTGCTGTTGCTGACGGTGCCATTCGGGCCCAGCGGCTTGCCCAGCAGTGCCTTCACGTTGGGGTAGCAGTAGAACGCGCCCTGCGGCTCGATGGCCAACACGCCCGGGATGTCGTTGAGCATGCGGTGCATGGTGGTGGCTCGACGCTGAAATGCCTCGCGCATCATCGCCACCGCCGACAGGTCGCCGCTGACGGCTTCGAGCGCGGCCACCTGTGCAACGTTGGTGACGTTCGAGGTGCTGTGCGACTGGAAGTTGATGGCGGCCTTCATCACGTCGGACGGCCCGATCATCCAGCCGACGCGCCAACCGGTCATGGCGTAGGTCTTGGCCACGCCGTTCACGATGACGCACTGGTTCGCCAACTCGGGCACCACGGTGGGCATGCTCACGAACCGGTTGTCGCCGTACACGAGGTGCTCGTAGATCTCGTCGGTGAGCACCCACACGCCCTTGTCGACCGCCCAGCGGCCGATGGCCTCCACTTCCTCGGGCGAGTAGATGGCGCCGCTCGGGTTGTCGGGGCTGACGAACAGCAGCACCTTGGTGCGCGGCGTGAGCGCAGCGTCGAGTTGCTCGACGGTGACCTTGAAGCCGTTGGTCTCGTCGGTGTCGACCACCACGGGCACGCCACCGGCGAGCACGATGGCCTCGGGGTAGGTGGTCCAGTACGGGGCCGGGCAGATGACCTCGTCGCCCGGGTCGCACAGCGCGGCGAAGGCGGTGAACACCGCGTGCTTGCCGCCGTTGGTGACCAGCACCTGCGAAGCCTGACAGCTGAAGCCGCTGTCGCGCAGCGTCTTGGCGGCGATGGCCTCGCGCAACTCGGGCAGACCGGCGGCCGGCGAATACTTGTGGTGCTTCGGGTCACGACACGCGCGTACCGCAGCCTCGACGATGTTCTCGGGTGTCGGGAAGTCGGGCTCGCCGGCGCCGAAACCGATGACGTTCTCGCCCTTCGCCTTCAGGGCCTTCGCCTTCGCGTCGACGGCGAGCGTGGCGGATTCGGCAATGGCGGCGAGGCGTGCAGACGTGCGGTTCACGGGCCGAAATCCTACCGGTGACGATTGGTGGCTCCCGTGGGAATAACTGCGAGACTGAGCCCATGGCCTCCCCCGCCGACATCGTCATTCCCTCGCACCTCCTGCCCTCCGACGGCCGCTTCGGGTGCGGCCCGTCGAAGGTGCGGCCCGAGCAGGCGCTCGCGCTGGCGAAGGCGAACGCCACCATCCTCGGCAGTTCACACCGGCAGGCCCCGGTGAAGAACCTCGTCGGCTCCGTGCGGCAGGGCCTGAACGACCTGTTCGGCCTCCCGCGTGACTGGGAGATCGTGCTGGGCAACGGCGGCTCCACCGTGTTCTGGGACATCGCCACCTTCGGTCTGGTGCGCAACCGCAGCGAGCACTACGTGTTCGGCGAGTTCAGCTCGAAGTTCGCCGAGGCATCGGCTGCGGCGCCGCATCTCGGCGAGCCCGTGGTGGTGCAGAGCAGGCCCGGCACGCACCCCACCATCGTGCCGAGCAGTGCCGACACCGATCTGGTGGCACTCACGCACAACGAAACGTCCACCGGCGTGATGATGCACCTGCGCCGGCCGGAGGGCGATGCGCTGGTGGCAGTCGACGCCACCTCGGCCGCAGGTGGCCTGCCGTGGGTGCCCGACGAGGTCGACGTGTACTACTTCGCCCCGCAGAAGTGCTTCGCATCCGACGGTGGGCTGTGGCTGGCGGCCTGTTCGCCCGCCGCCATCGAACGAATCCGCGAGATCGGCGCGAGCAGCCGCTGGTGCCCAGCCTCGCTCGACCTGCAGATCGCACTCGACAACTCGGTGGCCAACCAGACCTACAACACGCCCGCGCTCGGCACCCTGGTGCTGCTGAACGAGCAACTGCAGTGGATGCTCGGCAACGGCGGGCTCGACTGGTGCGTCGAGCGGTGCCGCACCAGTGCTCAGCATCTCTACTCGTGGGCCGAGTCGCGGCCGTGGGCCTCGCCGTTCGTGGCCGACCCGATGCAGCGGTCAACCGTGGTGGGAACCATCGACCTCGAGGGCGTGCAGGCCTCCGACATCAACGCCGCTCTGCGTGCGCACGGCATCGTCGACACCGACAGCTACCGCAAGCTCGGCCGCAACCAGCTGCGCATCGGCATGTTCCCTGCGGTGGAGCCCGCCGATGTGCAGGCGCTCACCGCATGCATCGACCATGTGGTGGAGGCGCTTGCGTGAACGTGCTGTCGACGGCGTACGACGGTCTGGCGCCGCTGCACCGGCCCATCATGGTGCTGGCGCTGCGCGGCTTCTTCGACATCGCCGAGGTGGCCACCGACGCCATCGACACCCTCACCGACGAGCGCGTGGCGCCGGTGGTGGCATCGATCGATCCCGACCCGTTCTTCGACTTCACGCAGGAGCGCCCACAGGTGGTGCTCGACCACGCCGAGATCCGGCAGGTGGTGTGGCCCGAGAACGAGTTCCGCATTCTCCGCTTCCCCGGCCGCGCCCACGATCTCGTGGTGTTGTCCGGCGTGGAACCGCACCTGCGCTACGCCACGTTCGCCGACGCCATCATCGCAGTGGCCCGCGATCTCGGCTGCGAGATGGTGGTCACCCTCGGTGCCGCACCCGAGGCCATTCCGCACAGTCGCCCGCCGATGGTGGTGGGCAGCAGCACCAACGACGGTCTGGTGCGAGCGCTCGGTCTGTCGCGCCCGCAGTACCAGGGCATCACCGGGCTCGTCGGCGTGCTCCAGCAACGACTCGACGCCGCCGGTCTTCCGGCCGTGTCGCTGCGGGTGGGTGTGCCGCACTACCTCGGCAACGCCAAGCATCCGCAATCGTCGGGCGCATTGCTCCGGCACCTCGAGCACGTGCTCGGCGTGCCCACCGGTCACAGCCGCTTGGCCGCCGACTGCGATCGCTGGGGAAGCCTGCACGACGAAGCCGTGGCCGACGACGACAACGCCGCGGCCTACGTGCGCATGCTCGAGCACGAGTACGACCGCCGGGCCGAGGCATCCCTTCCGTCGGCCGACGACCTGGCCGACGAGCTCGAGCGCTTCCTGCGCGAACAACGCCCCGACGACGAATCCTGACCCGCGCCGGTCGACCACCACCCTGACCGTCACGGCACGCCGTACTCGAGCGCTAGCGTTGAGCCATGTCGAATACCGAGTATGCGCGAGCTTTTTCAGCAGCGAATAGTGCCCGCAGGGTTGGGCACACTGTCTCGCTGATTGGCCGCGTACTGATGGCCTTGTCGGTCATTGCAGGAATCGCCTACGCGATTCTCATGGTTGCCTACTTCTCTAGCCGCGGCAATGCGGTGAGAATCGCCCTCGGAGTAGGAATTGCCATTGGAGGGACCATGGTGAATCTGCTGCTGTTCGGTGTGCTCGCAGCGGTGGGGGCCAACACGCGTTCAAATGCATCAAAGGTGCTGTATGACCTTTCGATGAGTGGATCATCGACGACTTCGGGTAATCCCATCACCGGTCCTGTCACGACAGTTTCTCCGCCTCATGTGTTTATCGCCCCAGCTCCAACAGGAACCAACGTGGCCCAAATGCCGGCACCCCCTGCAGCTCCCCGACCGACCATCTCGGTGCCACCACCGCCACCTTTCTGAGCACTCGGCGAACTAGCTGCTACGAGGAATCCGCCGGCGGCGTTCAGTGGTTCGAGGTGAACCGGGCAATGTCGAGCGCTTCATCGATCCGCGACAGACGGTCGGCCGCCTCTGCAGGGAATCGGGCACCGGTGCCGTCGGCCACTCGGGTCATCATCTCGAAATTCGCGGCCACCG
>CAZQPJ010000156.1:0-5899 GCA_964595105.1 uncultured Bifidobacterium sp. | reverse complement strand
GTTTCCACCGCGACGACAACAACCGGTTCAACCCCGAGGGCACCGGCTGGGTGGTGCGCACCTGGGTGGAACTCACCGATTCTCCCGACAGTTACATGCTGTTGATGGACCTCGACGAGAACAACCTGCCGATCCGTGAGACGGAACGTCGTGTACCGCTCACCCGTGGGGCGCGGTTCGTGGTCGACACACAGCGACTGTGGCATGTGGTGGTGCACAATGCGTCGACCCCGCGGTACGCGCTCATCACCAGCCTCGAGTCGACCCCGCACCTGCAGGACTGGATCGAGAGCCAGAGCCCGGCCTTCGTGTGACGGCGGTCCGCTACCGGCCGATGGGTGTCGACCTGCGACTCGATGCGACGGTCGCCGAAGTGGTCACTGCCGTCGAGGCCGGCCTCGCCAGGTATCCGGATGATCTCGGTGTGGGTGGTTCGCTCGATGTGCGCGTGACGGTGCACGCCGACGGACCGGACGACCCTGCCTGGCCCCGTGTGTCGGCCACCGACACCGACGACGAACTCCGGGTTCGCTGCGGCAGTGCGGAGTGCGTGCTGACCTACCTCACGGGCAACGTGTCGCTCGACCTTCCCGAGTCGCTGCTGCAGGTGCAGGACGCGCTGCGGCTGATGGTCGAGAGCGTGTTCACCGCAGCCGGGGTGCGGGCACGACGACTGCTTGCCGTGCACAGCGCGCTCGTGCGACACGAGGGCGTCGGACTGTTGCTGCGGGGCGCGTCGGGAGCGGGCAAGAGCACCCTCACCTACTCGTGCCTGCGGATGGGCATGGGCGTGTGCAGCGACGACTGGCTCTACGCGCCCGCCGCCTCACCTGCGGGCACCTTCGCCGGTTACCCGTGGCGGATGATGATGACCGAGGACGCAGCGTCTCGGTTCCCCGAGTTGGCCGGCGCCGCCACGGTGCCGCACCCGGCCGCCGAGGGGAGGAAGGTGCCGGTGTTCCCGCCGGTGGGGCAGCAGGTGGCGGTGGCCACCGCGAGCGCCGTGGTGGTGCTCGACCCCTCGCCCGAACTGCTGGTGCGCCGCCTCGGGCCCGATGAAGCCGCCGAACGGTTCTGGGCGTCGGCCCTGCCCACCGAACGGGCCACCCTCCCGGCTGCTTGGGTGGGCGCCCTGGTGGACCGGCCGACGTTCGTGCTGCAGCGTGGTACCGATCCTGCCGCCACCGCCGAGGCGCTGGCTCAGTTGGCGGTGAGCCTCCGGTAGAGGAGGTCGAAGGTGGCGGCGGTGCGGTCGGCATCGTTGACCGTTGCCCATCGCATCGCTGCGGTGGCCATGACATCTCGTCGATGTCGATCGGTGAGGAGCCCGACGATGGCCTCGGCCAGGTTCGTGGGGTCGCGGCCCTCCACCGCGAGGGCAGCCGGGTGAGCGAGCCGATGGAAGTCGGCGACGTGGCCGACGTCGGTGCCCACCGTGGGCACTCCGCTCGCCGCCGCCTCGAGCACGGCCAGCGGACCTGCATCGTGATGCGACGTGATGACATGGAGGGCGGCGCCGCGCACCACCTCCGCCAACCGTCGATGCGGCACATGGCCGAGCCATTCCACCCGGTCGGCGAGCCCGAGTTCGGTGGCAAGGCGGGCATGGTGGCCGTCGAGCGTGTCGCCGCCGGCCACCGACAACGTGAGATCCGGAACGGAACGAGCCGCCACGGCGACCGCACGCAGCAACAGGTCCTGGTCCTTCACACGGTTCAGCCCGGCGACGTGCACGAGGTGGTGCGGTCGTCGTCTCGCTGGTTCGTCGGCCGGGAACATGCGCAGATCGGCCCCCAGCGGCACCACCTCGGGGGTCGGTGCGCCGGCTGCTCGCACGTGCTCGTGCATCCAGTCGGTGGCCACCGTGGTGGCCGTGGCGCGGCGCAGTGCGGTGAGCGCGAGCCGGCGTGTGCCCGTGGTGAGACCGCCGCCGTACCCGATCGACGGCACGGCAGCGAGTTCGCCGCCGCACACGCTCACCAGGCTCGGTGCACGGTGGCGTGCTGCCACGGCAACCGCAGTGAGGCCCGGGAGGTTGGCCCACAGTCCGTGCACCACATCGGGCCGGGTGACGCAGCGCGTGGCCGTGGCGAGCACCCGCGCGATGTCGGCCTTCGAGTGCCGACCGATGGGAATGTTCACCACGCGGGCGTCGAACAGTTGCCACTCACCCGGTTGGGCGTTGTGGCCGACGGCGATCACCGTGAGGTCGTGCCGGCGCGACACGTGTTCCACGAGGTGGTGGACGAACGGGATCACGCGCTCACCATCGGGCGGGTCAACGCCCCCGGGAACCACCATCACCACGCGCACTCCCGCAGTCTGGCAGTGCGGCGCTGGGTAGTGTCCAACGATCATCGAGCCCACCGTCACCCCTTGGCGATCCCTGCAGTTCGAACTGCTGATGGTGGTCGCCGATCGTGTGCGTGGTCTCCACGCGCCGCCGGTGCGCTGGTCGCTCACCGACGTCCAACGGGCCGGTGTGGCCACTGGACTCACCGCACTCGCTGACTCCCTCGGCGCCTTCGACGGTGCGGATGCCGAGGTGGTGGCGTACGTGCTCGACCAGCGTCGTGAGGTGGCGGAGCGTCATCAACGGTTCGCTCTGTTGGCGCCGCGCGTGATCGAGGCGCTGGCCACGGCTGGCGTGACAGCAGTGCCGGTGAAGGGTGCGGTGCTCTGTGGCCACGATGGGTCGCGGCCGGTGTGGCCCGCCCCGGCGACGCGTCCGATGAGCGATATCGACCTGCTGGTGCCGCCGCGTCAGCGGACCATGGCGGGTGCGGCACTCGAAGCTGCGGGTTGGGGATTGCACGCCACCTCGGCGTCGGAGGACACCTACCTCGCGTGGGGCGACGGAGGCGCGGGCCGCACCGACGGCGAATCGGCCGACCACAATGGCCGCATCGAGGTGCACCCCGGGTGGGGCGAGTTCCTGCACGGCTATGTGGCCACCGGCGCCGACGTCGAGCGTGCGGCCACGCCGGCGGGGTTGGCGGCGCACGTCATCGGGCATCTCTCCTCCACGGTGGTGCGTGCCGAGGTGCGAGCGGTGAACGTGCTCGACGTCTGGTTCCTGCACCGTGCCGGGGTCTCGTGGCCCGAGGTGGCGGAGGTGCTCCGCTCCGTCGACCCGCGCCTCACTGCGCCCGGCCTCTGGCTGGCCCATCGGGTGTTCCCCGAGGCGGTGCCAGCGTCGCTCGTCGATGGCGAACTTCGTCGGCTGCGATCGCCTCGGTTGTTCACCGGGCTCCACCCCGCTTCCGTACTGCGCGACCCGACGCAGCGCACCACAGGGCGATGGCGCCTCGCCATCGCTGCGGACGCCGCCGAGCGGTCCGCCGTGGCGCGTCAGATGGGTGGCTCCGTGGTCGGCCGTGTTCGTCGGCGGCGTGCATGAACACGGTGGCGATGGTGATGCCACCGGTCACCGACCTCGAGCCTGCCGATGCGCTGGCGCGGTGGGAGACCGTCACCCGGGCGTGTGAGGCGCTCTTCGAGCAGCAGCAGTGGATTCCGGAGGTGCACGCTCGCCACCGCACCACGGCAACGACCCTCGATCGCAATGGCGTTCGCTACCGGTTCCACACCGACGATGCCGCACTGGTTGCCGCGGTTGCCGCATCGACGCCAACGGTGGTGCACGTGCATGGCCTCGGCTGGACTCGCCTCGTGGCGCGGTTGGCGCGAGCGGGTGTGCCGGTGGTGCTGCAGCATCACGGTGAACCTCCATTCGCGGGCCGTGCCCGCTGGGGCCACCGTCTCGTGCGGCGGCACGTGTCGGGCTACCTCTTCACCGGAGCGTGCACGGGGCAGGCGCTGCCGTGGATCGACGCCGGCGTTCTGCGTGCCGACGCCCGTTGTTTCGAGGTGCTGGAGGCTGCGGCGATGCTGCCCGACGATGCCGGTGAGCCGGTGGTTCTGGACGGAATGCCCGCAGTGCTGTGGGTGGGGCGCTTGCTGCCCGGGAAGGACCCGTTGACGGCCATCGATGCCTTTGCTGCCGCAGGACTGCAGGCCGCACATCTCCATCTGCTGGCCACCGACCGCACCCTCGAGCCGCAGGTGCGCGCCCGACTCGAGTCGCTGGGTGATGTCGCGCAGCGAGTGCACCTGCACCCCGCCGTCCCGCACCACCGGATGCGGGCGTGGTTCGAGGCGGCTGACGTGTTCTTCTCGACGAGCCACCGCGAGGGTTCGGGTTACTCGCTCATCGAGGCGCTCACCTGCGGTTGTCGGCCTGCCGTCACCGGTATCGCGCCGCACCGGGCCATCGTCGGCGCGGGCGTGCCCACCTTCGCGCCGGGCGATGTGACCGCAGCCGCAGCGGTGCTGCGCGATGCGTGCGCCGTCGACGGCACCAGCGGGACGTTCAGTCTGCCTAACATGCCGACATGGGGACTGGTGGCCACACAGTTGGCCGACGCGTATGCGTCGGTGAGTCGAGGGTGATGTCGGCGTGAGCACCGTGCTGTTGGCGCATTCCTACTTCCTGCAGCTCGACCCGAAGCAGCACGCGAAGATGAAGCCCTATCCGCCACTCAACACGCTGCATGCGGCGACGGTGTTGCGCAACGCCGGCATCGACGTGGCGGTGTTCGACGCGATGCTGGCGAGCGACGAGGAGGCCTTTCGCGTCAGCCTCGAACAGCACCGTCCCTCGGTGGTGGTGATGTTCGAGGACAACTTCAATTTCCTCTCGAAGATGTGTCTCACGCGCATGCGCGAGGCGGCCATCACCATGATCGGGATGGCTCGCGAGGCCGGCTGCCGCGTCGCTGCGTGCGGTGCCGACGTCACCGATCACCCCGAGGTGTACCTCGCCGCCGGCGCCGAGGCCTGCTTCCTCGGTGAGGGCGAGCACACGATGAGCGAGGTGGTGAACACCTGGCTCGGGCCTGCGCCCGACGCACCGATCGCGGATCTCGCTGGTGTGGCGACGCTCGTCGACGGCGTGGTGGTGTCGAACGGTCGGAGGCCCATCGAGCGGCACCCCGACGTGTTCGGATTGCCGGCGCGTGATCTGGCCGACATCGACGCCTACCGCACCGCCTGGGTGGAGGCGCATGGTCGGTTCTCGCTCAACATCGTCAGCACTCGTGGTTGCCCGTACTCGTGCAACTGGTGTGCGAAGCCCATCTGGGGTCAGCGGTATGCGATGCGCTCGGCCACCGAGGTTGCTGATGAAGTGGTGGCGCTGGCCAACGACTACGCGCCGGACCACCTGTGGTTCGCCGACGACATCTTCGGGCTGCGCAGCGACTGGTTGGCGAACTTCGCCGACCGCCTGCAGGCCGCCGGCGTGGCGGTGCCGTTCACGATGCAGAGCCGGTGCGACCTGATGAACGAACAGGCGGTCGACGCGCTGGCGCGCGCCGGCTGCCACGAGGTGTGGCTCGGGTGCGAGAGCGGAAGCCAGCGCGTGCTCGATGCGATGGACAAGGAGATCACGGTCGAGCAGATCCGTGAGGCGCGCCATCGTCTGGGCGAGTACGGCATCAGGTCGTGCTTCTTCATCCAGTTCGGGTACCCGGGCGAAACGTGGGCCGACATCGAACTCACGGTGGCGATGGTCGTCGACCTGTTGCCCGACGACATCGGCGTCAGTGTCAGCTATCCGCTGCCCGGCACGCGCTTCCATGAGATGGTGAAACTCGAACTCGACGAGCAAGCCAACTGGGCGCACAGCGGCGATCTCGCAATGATGTTCAACGGCACGTACGGCACCGAGTTCTACCGGGAACTGCACCTCAGCCTGCACGACGTGCTCGACCTGCGTCGACGTGAGCTCGACCTGTCGCGGTGTCGCCACGCCATGCTGCCCGAGGTGCCGCTCGACGAGCACCAGCGCCGTGTGGCGGAGCGGTGGGTGGCCCTGCGCGAGCGCGAACCCATCGAG
>CAZQPJ010000155.1:4491-5909 GCA_964595105.1 uncultured Bifidobacterium sp. | reverse complement strand
TGGCAGCGATGTCTCCATCGGCTGTATTGCCCTGGGTGATGCAGCCGCGGAGGAACGGTTCAAGGAGGTCAGCGCGGCGTACGACGTGCTGGGCGACGACGCAAAGCGCAAGGAGTACGACGAGGTTCGTCGACTCGGCCCTGCGGCGGCCGGATTCGGTGGCCCCGGAGGCGGCGCCGGTGGGTTCAACTTCAACGTCGGTGCTGACGGCTTCGGTGACCTGCTCGGGCAGATGTTCGGGCGCGGTCGGCGCGGTGGCGGCAGCGCCGGGCCGCAGCGCGGTGGTGACATCGAGGCTCAACTGACGCTGTCGTTCCTCGACGCAGCGAAGGGTCTCACCACCAGCCTGCATCTCACTGCCGACGCGCAGTGCAGCAGTTGCAACGGCAGCGGTGCCCGCGCCGGCACTCAGCCGAAGGCGTGCTCGCAGTGCGGCGGTCGCGGTGTGCTCGACGACAATCAGGGCCTCTTCTCGTTCCAGTCGCCGTGCCGTGGTTGCGGTGGGTCGGGCGTGATGATCGAGTACCCGTGCAGCACCTGCCGTGGCTCGGGTGTGGAGCGGCGTGCCCGCGACGTGCAGGCCCGCATACCGGCCGGTGTGGCCGATGGTCAGCGAGTGCGGTTGAAGGGCCGTGGCACACCCGGCCGCAATGGTGGCCCGCACGGTGATCTCATCGTCGAGTGCAAGGTGCAGCCCGATCGGCTGTTCGGGCGCGATGGCAACAACCTCACCGTCCGTCTGCCGATCACCTTCGCTGAGGCCGCGCTGGGCGGTGAGATCGACGTGCCCACCCTCGATGGACCGCGGGTGACCCTTCGGCTGCGGCCCGGCACCCAATCGGGCAGCCGTCACCGGGTGAAGGGGAAGGGCATCGAGACCGCCAAGAACACCGGCGACCTCATCGTCACCGTCGACGTGCAGGTGCCCACCGATCTCACGCCCGAGCAACGGGCTGCGATCGAGGCGTTGGCTGCCGCGACTACCGTGTCGCCCAGGAAGCACGTGGAGGGCTGACCGATGCGATCCCGCGACCATGCCGTGTACGTCATCTCGGTGGCAGCCGAACTGGCGGGCATGCACCCTCAGACCCTGCGCATCTACGAGCGCCGCGGCTTGGTGCAGCCGGCGCGCACGCAGGGCGGCAACCGGCGCTACAGCGACATCGACATCGAGCGTCTGCGTCGCATCAGCGAACTCGCCGCCGAGGGGATGAACCTCGAGGGGATTCGCAGGGTGATGGCGCTCGAGGCCGAAGTCGAGCGCCTGCGTGCGGAGAACGATGAGTTGCGTCGCATGGCGGCAGGGGCTCGCGCCGAAGCCGATCGGCGAGCACCCCGCCGTGACCTGGTGCCCCTGCGCCAGGAGGTCACGATCTTCGGCGGCACCCTGCGCGGCTGACACGACCCGGCTGACACGA
>CAZQPJ010000155.1:0-4391 GCA_964595105.1 uncultured Bifidobacterium sp. | reverse complement strand
CCCCGTCAGTCGTCGCCGAGGAGTACCTCGATGGCGTTGCGAATGACGGCGCCGACGTCGATGACGCCGAGCATCGCTCGTCCGGTGGGCGCTGGCTCGCGTGGCGCGTCGGGCGGTTCTGGGAGGGGAAGTGAGCCGAAGAAGGCGTGCCATTCCGGCGTGTCCCATGGGCTCTCGGGCTCTGCGGGAGGCGGCGGCCCCGCCGATGTGCCGGTGGTCCGTGTGCTGGTGGCCGGGCTGTACCTGTTCGGCGGGGTGGGCCGCGTCGGTGAGTCGGGCAGGGGTGGTGCCAGCCGAAGGTGCCGCTCGCCGGCCGCCCTCGACCCCACCGTGGGCCGTGGGCGTTCGATGAGCGACTCGCAGCGCCAGTGCAGCAGCAGGTTGGGGCGTGACGTCAGCTCGTTCGACAGGGCCAGCAACGTTGCCACCACGTGCTTGCACGGCATTTCCGGGTCGGGGCAGGTGCAGCGGACCTGCATGTGCTCTGGTTCCGGGGTGAGCCGGTTGAGGTACAGCCGGAGGGCCGCCGGCGTGGGCGCGTCGATGGCTGGCATCACCGAGACCACCACCTCCACGTGATACGGCTGAGGTCGGCTGCCGGTGACCGTGGCCGACAGGCGTCCGATGTCGATCTCGAGGCGTGTCACTGCGTGTTCGGTGAGATAGGCGCGGCCCTTGCGGAACCGCGCCGGGTCGGCCATGCCGGCGACGGCGACCGACATGAGCGTGCTCGCCAGCTTGCCGACCGGGTCGGGTGGCGAGTGGAACTGCCCCGGCACCAGGACGATGCTCATGTGCCACGCGCCTTCGACAGGTCGAGTCGGACGAGGTCGCGCAGGTCGTCGGTGCTGAGTTCGCTGAGCCATTCCTCGCCGGTGCTCCCCACCACGGCGTTGGCCAGACCGCGCTTGTCGTTGATGAGCGCGTCGATGCGTTCCTCCACCGTGCCCTCGCACACGAGTTTGTGCACGAACACGGTGCGTTCCTGACCGATGCGCCAGGCCCGGTCGGTGGCTTGGTCTTCCACGGCCGGGTTCCACCACCGGTCGTAGTGCACCACCTGCGAGGCAGCGGTGAGGTTGAGGCCGACGCCGCCGGCTTTCAGCGACACCAGCAGGAGCGACGATGGGGCGGCACCCGACTGGAACTCGGCCACCATGCGGTCGCGGTGGCTCTTCACGACACCACCGTGCAGGAATGGTGTTCGTTGACCGAAGCGCTCCTGCAGGTGCTGCTGCAGGAGCAGACCCATTTCGCGGAACTGGGTGAACACCAGTGCCTGTTCTCCGGCGTCGAGCAGGTCGGTGACCAACTCATCGAAGCGGTGCAACTTGCCGGAACGCCCGCCGATCTTCGACCCGTCACCCAGGGCGTGTGCGGGGTGGTTGCAGATCTGCTTCAGACGAGTGAGCGCTGCCAGCACCAACCCGCGGCGTTTCATGCCGGTGGCCTGCTGACTGTCGAGCAGCAACTGGTCGACCACGGCTTGGTAGAGGTGCGCCTGTTCGCGGGTGAGCGGCGCCCACGCCACCTGCTCGATCTTCGGCGGCAGGTCGGGCACGAGGCTCTTGTCGGCTTTGGTGCGGCGCAGCAGGAAGGGACTGGTGAGCGTGCGGAGCGCGGCGGTGGCGGCAGCGTTGCGCTCCTTCTCGATGGGAATGGCGAAGCGGGCGCGGAACTGGTTGGAACTGCCGAGCAGCCCCGGTGTGACGATGTTGAAGATCGACCACAGTTCGCTGAGACGGTTCTCGATGGGCGTGCCGGTGAGCGCGAGGCGCTGCTGCGCTCCGATGGCTCGCATCGCCCTGGCGGCTCGGGTGTCGGTGTTCTTCACTGCCTGTGCCTCATCGAGCACGACGGTCGACCACGTCACCTGCTGCATGGCGTCGAGGTCGCGCGCCGCCACCTGGTAGGTGGTGACCACGAGGTCGTGTTCGGCGACCTCGGCTGCGAACCCCTCAGCACTGGTGCGGCCCGTGCCGTGATGCACCATGACTCGCATCATCGGTGCGAAGCGAGCGGCTTCCGACTGCCAGTTGCGCACCACCGAGAGCGGGCACACCACGAGGTGGGGGCCGTCGAGCCCGGCGAGGTGAGCGAGTGTGGTGGGCGTCTTGCCGAGGCCCATGTCGTCGGCAAGGCAGCCACCGAGGCCCAGCCGACGGAGGAACTGCAACCAACCGAGGCCGCGCAACTGGTAGGGACGCAGGGTGGCGGTGAACCCCGGGGGGACCACGCCGTCGGCGATGTCGGTGTCGGGCAGGCCGGCCAGAAGGTCACGCGCCCAACCGGTGCCGGTCACCGGGGGTCCGTCGGCGTTGGCGGCCGGGTCGATGCCGGCGGCCTCGAGCTCGCGTTCGAGCTCGGCGGCCAGGGCCAGCAGTTCGAGGGCGGTCATCTCTCGCTTCTCGCCCTGGTGCTCATGCAGCGTGGCGAGTGCGCGACGAGCGTCGGCGCGGTCGAGCTGCACCCATCGGCCACCGACCTGGATGAGGTTCGCCCCGGCCTCGGCGGCTCGTTGCAATGTGTGCTCGTCGACGGGTTGCCCATCGACCACCACCTGCCAGTCGACCAGCGCCGTGGCAGCGAACCTTCCGCTGCCGCTTCCTTCGGCTGGCTGCGCCGCAGCGCGGCTGGCGGTGCGGCGGCGCACCAGTTTCTCGGGTGCGACGAGGTCGACGCCGAGGCCACGCAGCGCCTCGATGGCTTCGAGCACGTCGGCTGCTTGTTCGACGGTGATGGTGGGCCGCCGGTTCGCCCACCACGGACCGAGTGACGGCACAGCGGTGATGAGGGTGGGGCCGAGCGCCTCGAGGTGCTGCGCCAACAGGGGTTCCCAGCGTGGCTCGCGCGCCAGCACCGCGGCGACGGGGGTGCTGGCGTCGACGTCGTCGGCCGTGCACCAACGCGATCGATCGTCGACATCGACGAGTTCGAGTGTGAACGGCCAGCCGGGTTCGTCGACGTCGGCGTCGGCCCCTGCGGCCGGGCCGATGTCGCTGCCGTTCGTCGCCTCGTTCGGCTCGCTCGGCTCGAGCGGCAGACCGAGGCGGAGCCTGGCCTGCAGGATGGGCCGGCCCTCGGCGCGCAACCCCAACAGGCGGAAGTGGTCGGCGATGTGCTGCACGGGGGCGAACAGTTCGTCGGGCAGCGTGAACTGCCCCGTTGGACCCGTGAGCCCACGGGTGACGGCCTTCACGGCCCTTGCGTTCACCGACCGCACTTCCGAGAGCGGGGCGTACCACGCCTGCCCCGCGAGGGTGAGGCGAGCCAGTTGGTCGATGGTGGTGTGCAGCACCACGGCAGGGTCGACCGCCGAGTGTGCGGCCACCACCGGCGGCATGGCGTCGAGGAGTTCGGCGGCGAGTTCCACGTCACCGGGAAGCGGCCGCCACAGTGCCTGCCACCAGTTGCCCGTGAGATGTGTGAGCTCGGGTACCACTCGGCCACGCGACACCAGCGTTTCGGCGTAGCGATAGATGGCTCCAAACCATGCCACCGATGGGCTGACGCCATCATGCAGCGCCCCGAGCAGACCGAGCGAGGTGAGCGAGCCGGGATCGATGTGTTGCACCATCACGTTGATGCGGCCATCGGGAAGGTGGAGCGACACGACGCGTGTGGCGTTCCCGTGCGACAGCGGCTTCAGCCGGGCGATGCGCGCCACCGACTGGTGAAGGTTGCCGCCGTACACGCCTCGGCCGGGTTGCCAGGCCACCACGCCGCCGTCGAGCCAGGTGAGCTGCAGCGCGGGGGGTTCGGTGCGTGCAGCCATGGAGGAAGTGTACGGAAGGGGTGCGCGAGGGTTACCCGGCCGTGGGCGCTTCACCCTGCGGCGAGCCCCACACGTCGCGGACCTTCGTGAACACGCCCTGGTCGAAGCTGAACTCCACCATGTTGCCGTCGGGGTCGGTGAGGGCACACACGTACCCCACCGGCGGCCCGAGTTCCTCGGGTTCCCATGCGAGGCAGCCCTCGGCCCTGCCGCGGGCGGCGATGTGGTCGACGGCCTCACGCGTGGGCAACTCGATGCCGAGGTGGGCGAAAGGTGCGAGCACGGTCTGCGGCGGCCCGGCCCGGTGGCGGAACAGGCTCACCAACACGACGATGAAGGGCGTGTCGACCATGTCGGGCTGGCCGATCCAGGCGCTCTCACCCTCCGGATCGACACGGCGATCGAGCAGGCGCAGTGGAGTGTGTTGTTCGTACCACTCGATCGTGGCGTCGAGGTTCGTGCACGGCAGGGCCACGTGCGTGAACCTCGCGACCGTGGGGCGATCCCTCATGTGCCAACGGTAGCCACGGCCGAGGACCGTGTCAGCCGGTGGTGCCGTCGAGCACCTGGAACATCTTCAGGTCGCTGTAGAAGTCGAGCGCGTAGTCGCCGCCCT
>CAZQPJ010000154.1:0-5921 GCA_964595105.1 uncultured Bifidobacterium sp. | reverse complement strand
GGTAGCCGCCGCAGATGCTGGCGGTGCGGGTACCGCCATCGGCCTGCAGCACGTCGCAGTCGACGATGACCTGCCGCTCGCCCAGCAGTCGCATGTCGCACGCCGCTCGCAGCGAACGACCGATGAGCCGCTGGATCTCCACCGTGCGGCCGCTCTGCTTGCCCTTCGCCGCTTCACGGTCGATGCGTTCCGGCGACGCGCCGGGCAGCATCGAGTACTCCGCGGTCACCCAACCCTTTCCGCTGTTGCGCATCCAACGCGGCACGTCCTCGTCGATGCTCGCAGTGCAGAGCACGCGAGTGCGGCCGAAGCTCACCAGCACGCTGCCGGCCGACATCTCGGTGTAGTCGCGTTCGAAACTCAGCGGACGCAGTTCGTCGTCGGCGCGTCCATCGGGGCGGGGCATGGTGTCTCCTTGTGTGTGTGATCAGTCGTGACGCCACTCGCCGGCGTCACGGAGTTCGGGGCCGAGCAACCGTCGGCCGAGGTCGGCGAACCACGAGATGTCGCCGCTCGAGAGGAATCGGTGGGCGGCAGGCCCCGCGGCGGGGTCGCGCAGCAATGCCGCAGCGCTCAACACGTCACGCGCCACGAACGCTGTTTCGTCGGCGCTGCTGACGAGCGTCACTTCCGGACCCATCACCTCGGAGATCACCCGCGCCAGGTACGGGTAGTGGGTGCAGCCGAGGAGGAGCGTGTCGACGCCGGCGTCCTTCACCGGTGCGAGCAGGCGCTCGGCCAGGATGGTGACCTCCTCGCCCGAGGTCTGGCCGCGTTCGACGAACTCGACGAACCCGGGGCACGCAGCCGAGGTGAGGCGAACGTCGGCCCCCGTGGCCGCGACGGCACGAACGTAGGCACCGGAGCCGATGGTGCCAACGGTGCCGATGACGCCAACCTCACCGGTGCGAGTGGCCGCCACGAGTGCCCTCGCTCCGGGTTCCACCACGTCGATGACCGGCACCGGGAGTTCGGCCTTCAACTGCTCGAGCGCCGCCGCGGACGCCGTGTTGCAGGCCACCACCAACGCTTTCACGTCATGTTCGCGCACGAGGCTCCATGCCAGCTGCAGAGCGAACTCGCGCACCTCGTGCTGCGGGCGCGGTCCGTACGGGTAGCGGCCCGTGTCGCCGATGTAGACGAGGTGTTCGGAAGGCAGGAGGTCGATCAGCGCCCGTGCCACCGTGAGGCCGCCGAAGCCGCTGTCGAACATCCCGATCGGCCGATCCATCGCTGGAGAGGCTAACGGTTGACCATGAAGGCGATGGTGTAGGCGACCGAGTTCGACGCCACGTGGCCGAGCACGGTGGCGAGCACGCTCCCCGACTTGTGCCGCACCCAGCACCACCACAGGCCCGCCACCGTGGTGCCGGCCACGGCGAACACCACGGCCACCGCCACGCCGCCCACACCGGTGCCGAACCACCGTGTCATCACCGGGTTCACCTCGTTGAGCCCGAGGGCAGGCAGCACGTGCCACACACCGAAGCACACCGACGCTGC
Organism: uncultured Bifidobacterium sp.; assembly: GCA_964595105.1. Classification (GTDB taxonomy): domain Bacteria; phylum Actinomycetota; class Acidimicrobiia; order Acidimicrobiales; family Ilumatobacteraceae; genus UBA668. The sequence continues at coordinate 4,418 of CAZQPJ010000154.1, read as the reverse complement.
CACGTAGCCGCGCACCGCACCCCAGCGCACGGCGAACAGCGCGGGCAGGACCGCACGGAACGCTGTCTCCTCCAGCAGCGCGGTGCCGAACGGAATGCGGATGAACACCTGGTACGCCCAGGCCCACCAACTGCCGTCGACCCGACGGTCGTGGTACATCTCGTGGAAGGTCGGCATCGCGAGGCCCAGCAGCAGCACGCCCACGGTGAGCACGAACAACACGGCCCCCCACGCTGCCCCGCTGCGCCAGCGGGTGAAGCCCATCCGCTCCACCGACACCTGCGGACGTGCCACCCACACGAGCCCCGCTGCGATGACCACGTTCCACGGCAGGTACGCCCACGCTGGCAGGACACGGTTCGACATCACGTTGGCCACCAGCAGCAGCGCCAGCGCGGTCATCACCACTCGGCGCCATCGCGTACGCTCGTCGTGTGCAGTCGCTGCCACGGCCGAAGGGTATCCGTTGAGCGAGATACCCACCCCTGCGCCTCGCGGCCGCAATGCCTACATCGACTTCCTCCGCGCGTTCAGCCTGTTGGTGGTGGTCGCGTGGCACTGGGTGTTCACGATCGTGCTGTGGAAGGACGACGGCCCGCACGCCACGAACCCGATCGGGTTCACGTCGGGCATGTGGGCGGCCACCTGGCTGTTGCAGGTGATGCCCCTCTTCTTCTACGTGGGCGGCTATTCGCACCTCACGGCATGGGAGCGTGCCCGCACGAAGGGCGACTCCATCGGCAGGTTCGTGCTGGTCCGCATCAAGGCTCTCGCAGTACCGGCGCTCACCCTGCTGGGCGTGTGGGTGGCGCTCGGCATCGTGCTCGGCATCGTCTTCGATCTCTCGTGGATGGGTCGCGCCGTACTGCTGGTGGTGAGCCCACTCTGGTTCATGGGGGTGTACCTCGGACTCGTGGCGCTCCTGCCGGTGTTCCTCTGGTTGCACCGACGATTCGACACCATCGTGCTCGTGTGGCTCGCGGCCATTGCCGGTGCCGTCGACATCCTCCGTTTCCGCTACGACTACGACTGGCTCGGACTCGTGAACATGCTGGCCGTGTGGGGCCTGTGCCACCAGCTCGGCTTCTTCTACGACCGCATCGTCGTGGCCGCCCGCCGCGCGGACTGGACGCTGTTGTGGGCGGGCCTCGCCGGGCTCGCTGGCCTCGTGTTCAGCGGGCTCTATCCGGGCTCGATGGTGGGCGTCCCCGGTGAACGCTCGAACATGGCGCCCCCGACGCTCACCATCGTGGCGCTGGTGCTGTTCCAGGCCGGGGTGGCCGAGGTGCTGCGGCCACGCATGGAACGTCGTCTCGAACGCCCCCGCTGGCAACGGGTGAACGACACCATCAACCGCTTCTCGATGCCGCTCTTCCTGTTCCACACCACCGGCATGGCATTCAGCCGCGCCGTTCGCTATGCGTGGGCGGGTCAGAAGAACGAGGCCACCGAACCCACTGCGTGGTGGTGGCTGTCGCGTCCCATCGCGTTCATCGGCCCGCTGCTGTTCACCCTCCCGGTCATCTTCCTATTCGGTCGGCGGTGGGTGAAGCCGCGTCGCGCCGCACCCACCTCGTCCGTCTGACGTGCTGCTCGCCACGCTGCTCGCCCTCGGGGCTGCCGTGCTGCACGCCGGTTGGAACCTCGCCGCGAAGCGTGCCGACGGCGACCGGTACACCGTGCTGTGGGCACAGTTCTTCGCCGGCGGCATCGTCGCCCTTCCGCTGCTGGTGGGCAATCATCTGCTGTTCGGCATGCCATGGCAGGGCTACGCCTGGGCGGTGCTCAGCGGTGCCGTGCATCTGCCGTACACATGGCTGCTCGCCCGCGCGTATTCCGCGGGGGACTTCTCCGTCAGCTATCCGGTGGCCCGTGGTGGAGGTGCGGCGCTGGCAGCCATCGGGGGCGTCGCGTTCCTCGGCGATCACCTGTCAATGCTCGAGGGCACCGGCATCGTGGTGGTGGTCCTCGGCCTCACAGTGCTGGCGCGCGGTGCCCGCCTCCGTGCTGTGCAGATGGCTCTCGGCGTGGCGCTCACCATCGGCGTCTACACGCTGCTCGATGCGAAGGGGGCTCGACTCACGGGCAGCGTCGCCTACATCTTCGCCACGTTCGTGGCGACGGCGGTCGTCAACACCGCGTTCGCGCTCGCAACGGGTCGCCGCGAGGAGATGGTGACGATGCTGCGCACCAATGGCCGCCGAGCAGCGGTGACCGGTGTCGCCTCTCTGGTGACGTACGGAATGGTGCTGGTGGCCGTGCAGCACGCCCCCGTGGGGTATGTCACTGCACTCCGCGAGAGCAGTGTGGTGCTGGCGGCGCTCGCCGGTTGGCGACTGCTCGGGGAGGGCGACCACCGGCGCCGCGTCACTGCCGCAGTGGTGGTGTTCAGCGGATTGCTGGTGTTGGTGATCGGGGGCTGAACGCGTCAGCCGACGCTGACGAGGCGCGCCGTCACGGTGATGCGGTACTTCAGACTCGTCGGAGACCCGTCGGCCTTCGAGCACGCCACCAACTGCGCCGTGATGGGCCCGTACGGGGTCGAGAGGGCGTTCACCGCCCTGTAGGTGGGCGAGGTGACCGCCACGTACATCACGCGGTAGTTGTAGGAGCGCAGGTCGGCACCGATGAGTGAGAAGACATCGCCGGGCCGCAGACGGTTGATGTTCCGGAACGGACCACCGGACGTCGTGCGGTGCCCGAAGAGCATCACGTTGCCTGCAGACGCAACCCTGAGGTTCGTGCTCCACGCGGCCGCATAGCCGCGGGAAGCCAGGCCCGTGAGGCTCGACGACGTGGACGACGCGGCGACCGGCATCACGAGGCCCAGACGGGGCACCGAGAGTGCCGTGGTGGCCGAGGGTTGGTAGTCGGGGTTGGGCAGTCGCGTGTAGATCGCCGTGCTCGGCGAGCCCGTGAAGTAGCCCGTGATGTCGACGACGATGTGTGCGCCGGCGCTGGTGAACACCGCGAGACCACGGTCGCTGACACGTGCCACCACGTGGCCGGCGATGGTCTGCGGCCACGCACTCGTGTTCAGACCCGAGACGGTGGGTCGCGCCAGTCCTGCCGGATAGGCCGTGAAGTAACCGTTGTCCCACGGCCGCAGCACCGTGAGGTTCATCGTCACGGCTTGCACATCGGTGACGGGGCTCGCCACGTCGACTTCGAAGGTGCTCCCACCCCACGGCGCCAGCCAGGTGCTGTTACGCGTGTCGAGTCGCCGCTTCGGCGCTGATGGGATGAACAGACCGTTCGACGACTCAGGATCGCTGGCGCCGGTGTACCAGCCGACCACGTCGACGACGAAGTTGCCCCCGGCGGTGGCACGCACAACCACACGGGTGTCACCGGCGTCGAGCGGAACAATGGCCTGGGCAGCTCGGGTCTGTCCCAGTCGGTCGAGCACCAGCGACTTCACCGACGGTGCGGTGGCACCCATCGACGACAGCGACCACCCTCCCACCGGTGCACCCACGGCGGTGAGCGTCACCACCACGGCGGCCGCCGAGTCGGGGACGCCCGCCACGGCGAGGTCGACGGCGCGCTGAGCACCTGCCGCCAACGGCGTTCCACCGATGCGCGTGTCGGCGGCCCGCCGTGACCCATCGGCGAGAGTCACCAGGCGGCCCGCTGCCACGTCGGAGGTGGCCGGCGTGTAGTACCCGACCAGGTCGACTGCGACGTCCGATCGCACCCCACGGAACAGGTCGATGTTCCCTCCGGTGCCGATCTTCACATGGGCGAGGTTGGAGATGGTGCGGTCGACCACATCGCTGTTGACGTTCGACGCGATGGGCACCGCTTCGCCGGCGGGATAGACGGTGAGGTACCCGGGACCCTCGCTGTCGAGAAGACTCACGCTCACCACGGCGGCAATGGCGTTGTCGGCCACGTCGGGACGACCCGTCACGTTGATGCGCAGGGTGTTCGGAGCGACGGTGGTGTAGCCGAAGGCGCCGGCGGCCACCCGGGTGTCGGCCAGTCGAACGGGCGTGGGCAGGGCGACGTAACTGCCGGCGCCAACAGGTGGCGCGGCGAGGGCACGGTCGAACATCGCGAAGCCCAGTGCCGGCGTCATCGACAGCACCGTCACCAGCGCGAGGATGCGGCGACCACCGCCTCGGATTCCTCTGCCCATTCGGGCGACTCTAGTGGCGACGTTCTCCACGGACGACGGGGGTCAGAAGTAGATGATCGATTCGGCCTTCTGCTCGGCCGCGTCGAGGTCGTCGGTGTAGGCACCGGTGCTGAGGTACTTCCAGCCGCCATCGCAGACGATGAACACGATGGTGCCGCTGTCGATCTCCTTGGCCACCTTCACGGCGCCGGCCAGCGCCGCACCGGACGAGATACCGGCGACAATCACATCGCGGTGAAGAAGTTCGGCATCGGCCAGCTCATCTACGGCTTCGGCG
>CAZQPJ010000153.1:0-5993 GCA_964595105.1 uncultured Bifidobacterium sp. | reverse complement strand
GGCGACCGCGCAGGCAACTGCGGCAGGTGCCGCACACGGCACGCCAGTTGAGGATGACGAAGTCACCCGGCTTCACGTTGGTGACATCGGGCCCCACGGCCTCCACCACGCCCGCGGCCTCGTGGCCCAGCAGGAAGGGGAAGTCGTCGTTGATGCCACCCTCCCGGTAGTGCAGGTCGGTGTGGCACACGCCGCACGCCTGCACCTTCACCACGGCCTCGCCCGGCCCCGGGTCGGGCACCACGATGGTCTCGATCGACACCGGTGCACCCTTGCTGCGGGCCACCACACCACGAACCTTCTGCGCCATGTCTCCTCCTGTGAGATGCGGGCCGACCTTAGTGCGTGCCTCCCGCTCGTCGTTGCCCACGTGAGCGCTTCCCGCTTCCGGGCACGACAGAACAACCGAAAACGGTCGTTCACGCATGCCCAGCCGACGGAACGCCAGCGAGGACGCTCAGCGGCGAGGTGTCCGTCGAGCGGTGAGTCCGTCGAGGAGCAGGTCGAGCGCTGCCTCGAACCGCTCGTCGGCCGAACCCACGTAGAGGTGAGCCGCCACGGCCGCGATGGTTGGATGCTCGGTCGATGGCAGAGCCTGGTAGTCGGACCGCCACTGGGCATACGTGGCCGCACGATCGGGCGCGGGGGTGGCGGCGAGCGGCGCGTCGATGGTGGCCGAACCCACCGTGAGCTCCACCAGCGCGTGATAGGCGCGCGCCACCGTGGGCGAGCGAAACCCACCCCGGCGGAGCTCGCGCAGCAACGCCTCGGTGATGGCAAGCTCGTTGCCGAGGCGGGTGGGCGCCGCCCGCACGAACGCCGCCAGACGCGGTTGACGCAACTGTGCCCGGCGCAACTCGATGCAGAGCCGTCGAACCGCCGAGCGCCACCCCTCTCGTGGCCGCGGCGTCACATCGACGCTGCCGAGGAAGTGGTCTCCCACTGCCCGGTGCAACTCATCGATGTCATCGAAGTGCCGGTAGAGCGCCGTCGGATCGCACCCGAGTTCAAGACCCAGCGCGCGCACCGTGAGCGGCTCCGCTCCCTCGCGCCCGGCCAGCGCCACCGCAGCCTCCACGATCCGCTCCCTGCTGAGCGTGGCGGGGCGGGCCATCAGTCGAACAACCCCGCACGTCCGAGCCGCTCGGTGCACACCTCGGCACTCCAGGGCAGCATGGTGCTGCCGAGACGGGCGTCGCGGTACATGCGCTCGAGCGGCAGGGTCTTCTGCATCGATTGCCCCCCGCACACCTTGATCGACATGCTCGCCACCTCGGCGGCGTGCTCCATCACCGTGATCGCCGCTGCCCAACCCCGCACCAGGTCGTCGTCGGTGGGGTCGATCACCGCCTCGTCGACGGCGCGGTAGAGCATGGCCTGTGCCTGCTGGTGCTTCACCTGCATCTGCGCCCAGCCGACCTGCTTGATGGGGTGGTCGCGACGGGAACCGGCCACCTGCCCGGGCAGTTCACCGCGCAGGTACAGCCTCGTGGCGTCGATGATGCCGCCGGTGAGGCCGAGGTAGCTCGGGCACAGCGACAGGAACAGCCACGGGTAGCGGTTCGCTGCCTGGTTGTAGAGCCCCACGGGCATCCACTCGTTGGCATGGGGTACGAACACGTTGTCCATGAGCAGCGTCCGCGACACGGTGCCGCGCATGCCCAGCGGATCCCAGTCATCGACGATGCGGACTCCCTCTCCATCGGAGGGCACCCCCAGCAGTCGGATCTCGTCCTCACCGGGCACCTGGCAGGTGACGTTGTAGAAGGTGGCGGCGCCGCTGAGCGAGGCGAAGATCTTCTTGCCGCTCACCGACCAACCGCCGTCGACGGGCACTGCTCTGGTGGCGACACCACTGGTGGCGCCGGGAGCCAGCCCCTCCGAGAACGGCTGACTGTGGATGTGCCCGTGTTCCACCACGCCCCGGTACATCGCCGTGCGCACTTCCTCGTGGCGCTCACGCTGTTCGGGCGTCATGTCGAGCATGTCGGCCACCTCGCCGCACCACAGCATGGTGGCGTTGTGCATGTTGAAGGTGAGCCCGGTGGCACCGCAGTGGCGACCCACCTCCTCGCTCACGCGCACGTAGTCGGCGTAGGAGGCACCGAGGCCGCCGTATCGAGTGGGAACACTCACCGCCAGCAGACCGTTGGCACGGAAGTCGGCGAAGTTCTCGGTGGGAAAGCGGGCCTCGCGGTCGTACACCACGGCACGTTCCTTCATCGCCGGACCCATCGCCCGAACCAGTCCCACCATGTCGTCTCGCCGCATGGTTCGCCATGATGGCCACCAGCGTCGAGATTGTCAACGATGTTGACAAACAGACCCGTGATGCCATACTTCTGGCATGCTGGTGCCCGTCGACGTGGAGCGTCACCCGTTCGCCTGGCGCGAGGCCGGCGAGGGGTCGCTCGTGGTGTTCTTCCACGGGCTCGGTGGCAGCCGCATCTCGTGGGAGCCGCAACTGGGCGAACTCGGCGCTCACCGAACCGTGGCCTGGGACATGCCGGGTTACGGCGCGGCCGCATCGCTGCCGCAGGAGCCACTCTCGTTCGCGCACGTGGCCGACGCCGCAGCTGCGTTCATCGAGGCACTCGGCCATCAGCGCGCCCATGTGGTGGGCATCTCGATGGGCGGCATGGTGGCGCAGTACCTGGCCGCCCAGCACCCGCACCGCGTACGTTCATTGGTGCTCATGTCGAGCAGTCCCGCGTTCGGCCTCGACGGCACCTCACCAACCGAGTGGACAGCGCGCCGCCTCGCCCCGCTCGACCAGGGTCTTCAACCGGGCGACTATGCCGAGCGAGTCGTTCGAGCCCTCGGCGGCGCCCACATCACCGACCAGGCGGTTGCCGGCCAGTGCGCCGCCATGGCGCGCATCACGCCCGAGGCTCTGCGGCGCAGCATCGCGCTCATCGTCACCCACGACTCGCGGCCGCTGCTGCCCATCATTGCGGCACCCACGTTGGTGATGGTGGGCGCCGATGACGCCGAGACACCGCCCGACTACTCGCGCTACCTCGCGGAGCACCTCCCCCACGCCTCACTGGCGGTGGTGCCCGGCGCAGGTCACCTGCTCAACGCCGAGGCGCCCGATGCGGTGAACGATCTCATCGTCGAGCATCTCGACACCGTGGAATCCCTGGAGGGCCAATGAGCCAGTCCGTCACCGAGTGGCGATTCATCCGTGCGTTCATCGACCAGTTCCGGCGCTGCGGCCTCACCGACGGCGAGAAGGTGGTGGTGCTCAGCGAGTCGCAGAGCCGACCGTCGCTGGTGGAGACCGCCAGGCTCGCCGCGCAGTCGTTGGGTGGCCGCGTGTTCGATCTGGTGGTTCCCACTCCCCCGTCGCAGCATCCCGTCCCCATCCGTTCAACCGGGGCGTCGCAGGCCATCGCCCACCACGAGGCGGTGGTGGCGGCACTGTGCGCCAGCGACCTCGTCATCGACTGCACGGTCGAAGGACTGCTGCACGCACCCGAACTGGGCACCATCCTCGCTGCGGGAGCGCGCGTGCTGATGATCTCGAACGAACACCCCGAGGTGTTCGAGCGCCTCCGGTGGGACCCCGACCTGCCGCGCCGTGTTCAGTTGGGTCATCGCTGGCTCGAAGCAGCAGAGCAGATGCGCGTCACCAGCGCTGCGGGCAGCGACCTCACGATCCGGTTGGCCGGTGGCTTCAGTGCCGGCTCCACCGGTGTCACCAACGGCCCCGGCTCCATCGCCCACTGGCCGGGAGGTCTGGTGCTCACGTTCCCGGCGGCACACAGTGTGAACGGCACGTTGGTGCTGGCCCCCGGCGACATGAACCTCACGTTCAACCGCGTCATCGAGACGCCCGTGACGCTGCACATCATCGATGACCACATCACGCAGATCGACGGCGACGGGGCCGACGCCATTCTGTTCCGCACCTACCTCGATGCGTTCGGCGACGCAGAGAGTCGCGCCACCAGCCACGTGGGCTGGGGCATGAACCCGTCCGCCCGGTGGGATGCGTCGCAGCTCTACGACCGACGTGAAACCTGGGGCACCGAGGCACGTGCGTGGGCAGGCAACTTCCTCTACAGCACGGGCGCCAACGAAACAGCCGGGCGCTTCACGGCCGGACACTTCGACCTCCCGATGGGTGGCTGCACCGTGCATCTCGACGAGCGACTGGTGGTGGAGGCCGGCGTGCTGGTGCCCGAACTGGCCCCACCGCCGTCGGCCACTTAGTCTCGGCGCATGATCGATCATTCGGGCATGGCCGCTGCGCAAGTGGTGCTGCCGGCCACTGATCCGCTGTCGGCAAGCATCGACTTCTTCACCTCGCTCGGCTTCCGGGTGCGGATGATCATGCCCGCCGACCATCCGCGGCTCGCCGTGATGGATGGCCACGGCATCACGATCCGACTCGATGCCGATGCCGACGTTCCCCCCGGCCGCCTGCGGCTGCTCACCGACGGCGAGGTGCCCCCGTCGCTCACCGCCCCCAACGGCACCGTGGTGGACTACGCACCGGCCACACAGCCGGTACTGGTGCCCGACCTGGTACCGGAGTTCGTGGTCACGCACGCGCCCACCGATGACGACGACGAGTTCGGCGAGGGTAGGGCGGGCATGCGCTACCGCGACCTCGTGCCCAGTCGGCTCGGCGGACGTTTCATCGCCTCGCACATCCTCATTCCCTCCGGCGGGCCGGTGGCCGACTACGTGCACTTCCACCGCATCCGCTTCCAGATGATCTTCTGCCACCGCGGGTGGGTGAAGGTGGTCTACGAAGACCAAGGCGAGCCGATGGTGATGCACGAGGGCGACTGCCTGCTGCAGCCGTCCACCATTCGCCACCGTGTGCTCGAGGCCAGCGACCGGATGCAGGTGGTGGAGATCGGCTGTCCGGCCGAGCACGAGACCTGGGGCGACCCGGCAACCACGCTGCCCACGGGCGTCATCGAACCCCAGCGCGGCTACGGCCCCGATGGTCATCGCTTCGTGTTTCACCGGGCCGAGGGAGCCACCTGGGCACCGTGGCGTCTCGCCGGGTACGAGTGCCGCGACACCGGCATCACGGCCGCCACCGATGGCCTCGCTGGCGCTCGGGTGGTGCGTCCCGTCGGTTCGCCTGTGCCGGTGTCCACCTCGCACTCGGCCGAGTTCGTGTTCGGGTTCGTGCTCGACGGCCAGGTCACCCTCACCGCCGACGGCCACGGCGAACACCGCCTCACCGAGGGCGATTCGTTCGTGGTGCCCGCCGGTGTGCTGCACACGCTGTCGAACCCCACGCCCGAGTTCCAGATGCTCGACGTCACCCTGCCCGGTGACGTGGGCTGAACCTCAGCGGTCGAGTTCCGCCAGTACGCCACCGAGCCACTCGATGGCCGGTTGGGTGATGGGATCCACCACCAGCTGCAGTTCCCTGGCGCCCACCTCGGCGAACGCTGCGAGTTGCTCGGCCACCTCGGCGTGGCTGCCGACGATGGGCTTCACTCGCTCGGCCATCGACGGATCGCCCATGGTGCGTCCGGCGCCACCCGGCACCTGCACGTACACGCACGCGGTCGCCTCCACGTCGTCGGGGTTGCGGCCCGCCGCCTCGGTGCGTGCCCTCACGTCGGCCACCACGGGGGCCAGCCCGGCCGGCGTGTTGCCGTAGATGCTCCACCACACGTTCCACTGGTGCACGGTGGGCACGGTGATGCTCAGCATGCGAGGACTGTTCGAGCCCACCATCAGCAGCGGCCCTCCCGCTCGCACCGCCGGCGGGTCGATGAGGCACCGGTCGAGCGAGTAGTAGGGGCCGGTGTGGGTGACGGTCTCACCCGCCAGCAGACGCCTCACCAGCCCATAGGCCTCCTCGAAGCGATCGACGCGGTGGTCGAACGGCAGACCGAAGGCACGGTACTCACGCTCGTTCCAGCCCGAGCCCACGCCGAGAGTGAACCGGCCGCCCGAGATGCCGTCGATGGTGGCGGCCATCTTGGCGATCATCGCCGGGTCGTGGAACCCGAGCG
>CAZQPJ010000152.1:0-6010 GCA_964595105.1 uncultured Bifidobacterium sp. | reverse complement strand
CGGTCATCCTGGCGGCCATCCTCCTGAAGCTCGGTACCTACGGTTTCGTGCGGATCGCCATCCCGTTCCTGCCGCAGGCGGCGGTGAAATGGGCGCCGGTCATCGGCATCCTCGCCGTCATCGGCATCATCTACGGCGCTCTCGGCTGTCTCGCCCAGACCGACATGAAGCGGCTCATCGCCTTCTCGTCGGTGGCACACATGGGCTTCGTGATGCTCGGCATCAGCACGCTCACCTCGCTCGGCATCAACGCCGCGTTGTTCGGCATGGTGGCCCACGGTCTCATCACCGGCATGCTCTTCTTCATCGCCGGTTCGGTGAAGGAGCGCTACCACACGCTCGAGATCAAGCGCCTCAGCGGCATGCTGAAGCAGATGCCGAAGCTCGGCTGGATCCTCGGCTTCTGCGCCATGGCATCGCTCGGTCTGCCCGGTCTCGCCGGCTTCTGGGGCGAGTTCCCGGCCATCCTCAGCTCGTGGAACCCGCTGAACGGTGCCGATCTTCCCTTCGGCGGTCTCAGCCTTCAGTTGTTCCGCATCCTCACGGTCATCGCGGCGCTCGGCACGGTGCTGGCCGCGGCGTACCTGCTGTGGCTCTTCCAGCGCACGGCGTTCGGTGAGCCTGCCGCCGAGTTCGCCGGTCACGGCGATCACGGTCACGGCGACGAGCACCACTCCGACATCCACGACGTCAACTCGTTCGAGTGGGCCGCCTGGACGCCGTTGCTCATCGCCATCGTGGTGTTCGGCGTCGTGCCCTCGTTGATGTTCAAGGTCATCGACCCGGGCGTGACGGAACTCGTCAAGGTCTTCGGCGGGAAGTGAGCTGATGGTCGCGTCCTTCCTCGCCGCAGTCGCCGACTTCACCTCGCCGAAGGTCGACTACCACGCGCTCGCTCCCGAGATCGTGCTGGCGGTCGGTATCTGCGTGGTGCTGCTCGTCGACCTCTTCGTGGGCGAGCACCGACGCTGGATCACGGGTACCGTCGCCGGGTTCTTCCTGCTCGGTGCCGTGCTGCCGGTGGTCACGCTCGCCGTCACGGGCAGCGCCGTGCGCGATGCCGTGTTCGAGGGGCGTTACGTCATCGACAACTTCAGCCTGGTGTTGAAGGCGCTGTTCCTCCTGGCCGGTTACGTGGTGGTGCTGCTCAGCAGCAAGGAGATTGACGAAGGCGGTTATCACGAGGGCGAGTTCTACGTGCTGCTGCTCAGCAGCGTGCTCGGCATGGTGATGCTGGCCTCGAGCCGCGACCTCGTGGGCATCTTCGTGGCCCTCGAGTTCCTCTCCATCCCCGCCTACATGATGGCGGCGTGGCGCAAGCGCAGCCGCAAGAGCAACGAGGCCGGCGTGAAGTACTACCTGCTCGGCGTGTTCGCCAGCGCGGTGCTCCTCTACGGCATGAGCCTGCTCTACGGCATCGCCCACAGCACCAAGTTGTCCGACATCGCCGCTGCTGTCACCCTTCAGGGCGACAAGGTGGGTGTGCAGGTGCTGGGCGTCGCCTTCGTCATCATCGGGTTCGCCTTCAAGATCAGCGCCGTACCGTTCCACACCTGGGCACCCGACACATACGAGGGTGCCCCCACGCCCGTCACGGCGTTCCTCAGCGTGGCATCGAAGGCCGCCGGTTTCGCCGGCCTGGTGCTGCTGGTGTATCTCACCTTCCCCGCAGCTGCCGACGTCTACCAGCCCTTCATGTGGGTGATGGCCGCGCTCACGATGACGGTGGGCAACCTCGTGGCGCTGAAGCAGAAGAACATCGTGCGCATGCTCGCCTACTCGAGCATCAGCCAGGGCGGCTTCATCCTCATGCCGCTGGCCGTGGCCGGCACGGGCGATGCCGCAGGCCCGTCGCTGAAGGCCGTCGTGGTGTACCTCCTCATTTATGCCGCCACCAACCTCGGTGCGTTCGCCGTGGTCATCGCCGTGTCGCGGAAGACCCGCAGCGGCGACATCGCGAGTTTCGGCGGCCTGTTCTCGTACGCCCCCGGTCTCACCGTGATGATGACCATTTTCCTGGCCTCGCTGGCGGGCATTCCGCCGCTGGGCGGCTGGTACGCAAAGTTCGGCGCCTTCCGTGCAGTGGTTGATGCCGGCAACGGATGGGGCTACTCCATCGCGGTCATCGGTGCGGTGAACGCCGTCATCGCGACGGCCTACTACATCACCGTGATGCGCGAGATGTGGATGAAGCCGGTGCCCGACGGCGACACGACACCCATCAAGGTGCAGCCGCCCGTGCTGGCGGCGTTGGCCATCACCGGTGTGCTCACACTCGTGTTCGGTGTGGTGCCGGGCGTGGTGGGCAAGTTCGGCAACCTCACCGACCTCGCCGGTGCCTTCGGCCGCTGACGAACTCGCGGCTCGGCAGGGGGCGCTCGGCCGTCCGCTGCGGTTCGACGAGTACCTCGATGAGGTGCTCTACGGTGCCCATGGCTTCTACGCAACATCGGGCAGTGCAGGCCGCCGAGGCGACTTCCTGACCTCCGCCGAGGTGGGTCCACTGTTCGGAGCGGTGCTGGCCCGCTGGATCGACGCCGAGTATCGCCGGCTCGGTGAGCCCGAGGGCTTCACCGTGGTCGAGGTCGGCGCCGGCCCCGGGACGCTCGCCCGGTCGGTGCTGCTGGCCGACCCTCGTTGGGCCGGTCGCTACCTGGCGGTGGAACGGAGTGCGGCGCAGCGCGACCGGCACCCCGCTGGCGTGGCATCGCTCGATCGACTCCCCGACGAGGCAGTGGTGGGCGTGGTCGTGGCGAACGAGGTGCTCGACAACGTGCCGTTCCGGCTCGCAGTGTTCGACGGCGGTTGGCGAGAGGCGATGGTCGACGTGACGGCCGACGGGTCGCTGCGCGAGGTGACGGTGCCGGCACCGATGGAATGGGACTGGTTGCCGACCACGGCCCCGCACGGGGCCCGGGTGCCCGTGCAGTCCGCCGCCGCCGTTCTCGTTCGCGCCTGCGCGTCGGTGCTGTCGGCGGGAACGGTGCTGATGTTCGACTACTGCACGGCGGTCACGGCCGCTCTGGCCGCGGTGCCGTGGCGGGAGTGGCTGCGCACGTATCGGGGTCACGAACGCGGTGAGCACTACCTCCGCTCGCCCGGGGCTCAGGACATCACCGCCGAGGTGTGTCTCGACCAATTGCCCGAGCCCACGACCGTTCGCACCCAGGACCAGTTCCTGCGCCGCTGGGGCATCGACGAATTGGTCGACGAGGGTCGGATCGCGTGGGAGGCATCCGCCCACGCGCCGTCGTTGCAGTCGTTGCGCATGCGCAGCAGGGTCCGAGAGGCGGAAAGTCTGCTCGATTCCACTGGGCTCGGTGCGTTCCACGCCATGGAGTGGCGAGTACCGTTCGGCGCGTGACGAGGCGAACTCTTTCCCGGCTTGGTGCCCAGGGTTCACTTACCGTTGGTGCGTTGGGCGTGGTCTACGGCGACATCGGAACGAGTCCGCTCTACGCGCTCGAGGAGGCCTTCACCGAGGAGGCTCACGCCCTCACTGTCGACGAGATCAACGTCTTCGGAATCGGCTCGCTGGCCTTCTGGTCGCTCACGCTCATCATCTCCGTGAAGTACCTGTTCTTCGTGATGCGCGCCGACAACAACGGCGAGGGCGGCATCCTGGCGCTCACCAGCATGGTGATGAAGCGGCGCACCGATGGCGTGACCCGCGCCGGGTTGTTGGTGGGGCTCGGGGTGTTCGGCACGGCGTTGCTCTACGGCGATGGCGTCATCACGCCCGCCATCTCCGTGCTGTCGGCGGTGGGGGGACTGGAGCGCGTCTCGCCCGGCCTCGCCTCGTGGGTGATGCCGATCGCCATCGTCATCCTCCTGGGCTTGTTCTCGGTGCAGAAGAGAGGAACCGGCACCGTGGGCAGGGTGTTCGGGCCGATCATGATCGTGTGGTTCTGCACCATTGCCGTGCTCGGCCTCCGTCAGGTGGTGCTCGAGCCGTCGGTGCTGCAGTCGGTGAACCCGATCTGGGTCCTGCGCTACTTCGAGCACGAGACGGGTCATGCGTTCCTGGCGCTCGGATCGATCTTCCTGGTGGTCACGGGCGGTGAGGCCCTCTACGCCGACATGGGTCACTTCGGTCGAAAGCCCATCTCGCGCGGCTGGTACCGGGTGGTCTTCCCCGCACTGTTGCTCTGCTACTGGGGCCAGAGCGCGCTGCTGATCCGCGACCCCGAGGCCATCGACGGGATCTTCTTCAACATGGCACCGAAGCCGTTGTTGATTCCGTTGGTGCTGCTGGCCACGGCCGCCACCATCATCGCCTCGCAGGCGCTCATCAGCGGTGTGTTCTCGCTCACTGCACAGGCGGTGCAGCTCGACTACCTGCCGCGTATTCGCATCGACCACACCTCGCACCACCACGCCGGGCAGATCTACGTGCCGCTCGTGAACTGGCTCCTGGCAGCGGCGTGCGTCGGGTTGGTCGTCGGGTTCCGCACCGCCAGCAATCTCGCCGCTGCCTACGGCATCGCGGTCACCATGACGATGGCCATCACCACGCTCATCTTCTTCAGGGTGCTGACCGACCGATGGAAGTGGTCGCGTCCGAAAGCCTTCCTCGTCTGTGTACCGATGTTGTTGGTGGAGATGGGCTTCCTCGGCGCCAACCTCCCGAAGATTCCCAAGGGTGGTTGGTTCGCACTCGCCGTGGCGCTGGTCCTGATGGTGCAGATGCAGACCTGGCGTCGGGGGCGTCAACTGGTGGCGGCGCGCATCCGTCGAGGCGAACGACCGATCGAGGAACTCCTCGACGCCGTGCACGATGTGCAACTGGTGCCGGGTGTCGGCGTGTTCCTGTTCAAGGACGTGGGCAAGTCGCCACCGGCGTTGGTGAACAACCTTCGGCACAACAAAGTCCTGCACCACACCACGCTCATCGTGTCGATCGACACGTCCGAGGAGCCGCGTGTCGCGGAGGAGTCACGGGTGTCGCTGGTGCGATACGAGTCGCCCACCGAGCCCGATGCACTGCGACGCGCGTTGCCGTTGGACGAGGAGCCCGGCGTGTACCAGGTGGCGCTGACGTTCGGGTTCATGGAGGATCCCGATGTTCCCGCAGCGCTCCTTCGGCTCAACGACGTCGGCATTCGGTTCGACCCTGACGATGTCACCTACTTCATCGGTCACGAGTCGATCATCGCTGGCAAGGCCCCGGGCATGTCACCGTTGGCGGAGCAGTTGTTCGTCTGGCTGAACCGGGGTGCCGACAGCGCGGTGCGGTTCTTCAACCTTCCGCCCGACCAAGTGTTCGAAGTGGGTTCACGCGTCGAGATCTGAGATCGCGGCCCGAGCTCCCGCGTCGGGTCCGTGCTCGAGACACCTGCGCTAACCTCCGCCGCCGGAGGTACCTCTCATGGCTGACGACAACGACACCATCCAGGCACTGCTCGACGAGCAGCGGCGGTTCCCGCCCTCGGCCGAGTTCAAGGCGCAGGCGCTGACCATCGACACGAGCCTCTACGACGAGGCAGCGGCCGACTACCAGGGTTTCTGGGCGCGGCAGGCGGCGTCGCTCGTCGACTGGAACACCGAGTGGCACACGATCTGCGAGTGGGACCTTCCGTTCTCGAAGTGGTTCGTCGGTGGCGAACTGAACGTCAGCCACAACTGTCTCGACCGCCACGTGCAGGCCGGACGAGGTGACAAGGTTGCCATCCACTGGGAAGGGGAGCCCGGCGACACACGCACCATCACCTACGCAGACCTCCTTGCCGAGGTGCAGCAGTTCTCGAACGCGTTGAAGGGGTTGGGAGTCCAGCGCGGCGACCGCGTCAACATCTACCTCCCGATGATTCCCGAGGCTGCTGTCGCCATGCTGGCGTGTGCGCGCATCGGTGCAGCACACAGCGTCGTGTTCGGTGGCTTCAGCGCCCAGAGCCTCACCGACCGCATCAACGACGCCGAGGCGAAGGTGCTCATCACGGCCGACGGCGGCTACCGCCGCGGTGAGGTGTTCCCGCTGAAGGCCGCGGCCGATGAGGCCCTCGAGGGGACT
>CAZQPJ010000151.1:0-6066 GCA_964595105.1 uncultured Bifidobacterium sp. | reverse complement strand
AGTCGACGAGGGCGTTCCTGCACACCTTCGTCCTTCCCGCATTCGAACCTTCTCTCATCAGGAGCTGAACCACCATGACCGTCACCCACAACAGCAACGAGGAGATCATCGGCCGCGCCGAGATCAACGACATCGAGGCGATCCTCGCGATCCCGAGCGCTGATCCCAACGAGATCGAGCACGTGGTGAAGAACAACGCCGACTCGATCTTCTCGTGGGACTACTCGCTGCAGCGCCCGGCCCTGCGCAAGCTGTACGAGAAGGCCAAGACCGGCCAGTGGAACGCCACCACCGACCTGCCGTGGCACCTCGACGTCGACCAGGAGAAGATCGCCGAGGAGGAGCGTGCGCTCATCGGTGTGGGGCTCGACCCCAGCCGTTTGGCCGGCACCCCGGTCGAGAAGTGGGACGACCGGCAGTGGCTGGAGTTCAACATGGAGAGCAAGAACTGGAGCCTCAGCCAGTTCATGCACGGCGAGCAGGGCGCCCTCATCTGCACCGCCAAGATCGTCGAGACCGTGCCGTGGTACGACGCCAAGCTGTACGCCAGCACCCAGGTGGTCGACGAGGCCCGCCACGTCGAGGTTTTCGCCCGCTACCTCGAGGAGAAGCTCGGCGGCGAGTACCAGATCAACGTGCACCTGCGCATGCTGCTCGACGACATCATCAACGACAGCCGTTGGGACATGACCTACCTCGGCATGCAGATCATGGTCGAGGGCCTCGCCCTCGCTGCGTTCGGCTTCCAGCACGAGATGACCACCGAGCCGCTGCTGAAGAAGCTGCTCCGTTACGTGATGAGCGACGAGGCCCGCCACGTGGCCTTCGGCGTGCTGTCGCTGAAGGAGTGCTACGACCAGTTCACCGACAAGGAGATCGCCGACCGTCAGGAGTTTGCGTTCGAATCGGCGCTGCGCATGCGTGACCGTTTCATGCAGCAGGAAGTGTGGGAGCGCATGGGCGTGAACACCCGCGACATCCTGCCCGTGATCCTCGCCGACCCGACCCGCATCATGTTCCAGAGCATGCTGTTCAGCAAGATCGTTCCGAACTGCAAGAAGCTGGGTCTGCTCGACCGCAACGGCCAGTGGCTGCGTCGCCGGTTCGAGGAGATGAACGTCATCCAGTTCGAGGACTGGGCCGACACCGGCGAGGAGTACTCGGCGTTCGAACTCGGCGCCGACGTCAGCGCGCAGGGTCGCCCGGCCCACTGAGCCGGAACATTTCGAGCGACCGTCGCCGGTCGACCGTCCACTACGATCGCACCGATGTCGAACGTTTCCGACCCGTTCTTCCGCACGTTCCACGCGCTCCGCATCAAGG
Organism: uncultured Bifidobacterium sp.; assembly: GCA_964595105.1. Classification (GTDB taxonomy): domain Bacteria; phylum Actinomycetota; class Acidimicrobiia; order Acidimicrobiales; family Ilumatobacteraceae; genus UBA668. The sequence goes on along the minus strand of CAZQPJ010000151.1, from coordinate 4,743 downwards.
GGTTCGCCAAGGCCGACACCATCGCTGAGGTGGCCGATCTGCCCTTGGCGGTGGTGAACGAACACCTGCAGAGCCTCCAGGGTCGCGAGTGGGCGCAGTTCCGCGAGGCGCGCGAACTGTGGCAGTTGACCCCCGTCGGCCGCGAGGAGCACCGCATCGCGCTCGCTGAGGACGTTGGTGGGGCGCACCTCACCGAACGCCTGCGGAACCCGTATCACGACTTCCTCCACCTGAACGACGAGTTCAAGGCGCTGTGCGGCGACTGGCAGTTGCGCGGCGGCCAACCGAACGACCACAGCGACGCCGGCTACGACGCAGCGGTGATCGACCGTCTGGTGGCCCTCAACGTGCGGGCCGTTCCGGTGGTGGCGGCGATGGGCGAGGTGCTGGGTCGGCTGACGCCGTACGGCCCCCGCCTCACTGCCACGTGTGCGAAGGTGGTGGCCGGTGACACCAGGATGTTCACCGGGGTGATGTGCGGTTCCTACCACGACGTGTGGATGGAACTGCACGAGGACCTCATCCTCACCCAAGGAATCGACCGCGCAGCGGAAGGATCGTTCTGATGGCACGTTTCGGCAGGGTTCTCACGGCGATGATCACGCCGTTCGACGACCACGGCGCCCTCGACCTCGACGAGGCTCGCCGCCTCGCCCGCTGGTTGCAGGACAACGGCAACGACGGACTCGTCGTGGCGGGTACCACCGGTGAGTCGCCGGTGCTCACCGACGACGAGCGACTCTCGTTGTTCGCCGCGGTCATCGAGGCGGTCTCGATCCCCGTGGTGGCCGGCACCGGCACCAACGACACGGCGCACTCCGTGCATCTCACGAAGGAAGCGACGGCGCTGGGCGCGTCGGGCATCCTCGCCGTGTGCCCGTACTACAACCGTCCGTCGCAGGCGGGCATCGAGGGGCATCTGAGGGCCATGGCCGAGGCCACGCCCCTGCCGCAGATGGTCTACGACATCCCGGTGCGCACCGGCCGCAAGATCTCCACCGCGCTGCTGCTGAAGTTGGCTCGCGAGGTGCCGAACGTGGTGGCCCTGAAGGATGCGGCCGGGAACCCGGGCGAGACGGCGGTGCTCATCGCCAGTGCTCCGGACGACTTCGAGGTGTACAGCGGCGACGACGGCCTCACCCTGCCGCTGCTGGCCAGCGGCATCGTGGGTACCGTCGGTGTGGCAACGCACTGGACCGCCACCGACCACCAGGAGATGTTCGGCCTGTGGGACAAGGGTGATGTCGCCGGTGCGCGTCGGGTGAACGCACGGATGCTCGAGAGCTTCGCGTTCGAGACCGGTGACGAGTCGCCGAACCCGATTCCGACGAAGGCGATGATGCGCCATCTCGGTTTCGCGGTGGGGCAGGCACGCCTGCCGATGGGGCCGGCGCCCGCCTTCGTCGAGCAGCGTGCGCCCGAGGTGTGGGCGAATCTGCTGCGTCGGCGCGGTGAATGATGGCGTCGCCCGTTCGCATCATCTTCCTGGGCGGCCTCGGTGAGATCGGCCGCAATTGCATGGCCATCGAGCAGGACGACCGGATTCTGCTCATCGACTGCGGGCTCATGTTCCCCGAGCCCGACATGCATGGCATCGACCTCGTGCTGCCCGACTTCACCTGGCTGCGGGAGAACGCCGACCGTATCGAGGGTGTGGTGGCCACGCACGGCCACGAAGACCACGTGGGGGCGTTGCAGTACCTGCTGCGCGAACTGAGCTTTCCCATCTACGGCTCAGCGGTCACGCTGGGCCTTGCCCGGCACCGCATCGAGGAGGCCGGTCTGCTCGGCCGCACCGAGCTGGTGACGGTGCGCGACGGCGAGCGGTTGATGATCGGGCCGTTCGACGTGGAGTTCATCCCCGTCACCCACTCGGTGCCGTTCGCGCATGCCATCGCGTTGCACACGCCGCAGGGCGTGGTGCTGCACACCGGTGACTTCAAGCTCGACCTCACTCCCGTCGACGGACGTCGCACCGACCTCGCCCGCATCGGCGCGATCGCCAGCACCGAGGGCATCCGTCTGCTGTTGGCCGACAGCACCAACGCCGAGGAGCACGGCCACGCGCCGAGCGAGACCAGCGTGGGTGCAGTGCTGCGCAGCGTGTTCGCCGACCAGCAGGGCCGACGCATCATCACCGCCAGCTTCGCCAGTCATCTGCATCGCATCCAGCAGATCGCCGACGCAGCGGTGGCCACCGGACGAGTGGTGGCGACGCTCGGCCTCAGCATGCGCAAGAACGTGCGCATGGGGCGTGATCTCGGCGTGCTGCGCATCGCCGACGCGTCGCTGGTCGACATCGAGGAGATCGACTCGTACCCGCCCGGCAAGGTGTGCGTCATCTCCACGGGTTCTCAGGGCGAGCCGATGTCGGCACTCGCCCTGCTGGCCCGCGGTGAGAGCAAGTGGGTGAAGGTGGGCGAGCACGACACGGTGGTGCTGAGCAGCCACGCCATTCCCGGCAACGAGGGCAACGTGAATCGGGTGATCGACGACCTTCTGCGTGCGGGCGTGGAAGTCATCCACTCCGGTGTCGCCGACGTGCACGCCACCGGGCATGCCCAGGCCGACGAATTGAAGACCTATCTGTCGCTCACCCGCCCCGAGTACTTCGTGCCCATCCACGGCGAGTACCGGCACATGGTGGCCAACGCGAAGCTCGGCTACCTCATGGGTGTCGAGCGTGACCATGTACTGGTGTGCGAGGACGGCGACGTGCTGGAGCTGAACGACGACGGCCTGCAGGCCGTGGGCCGGGTGCCCGCCGGTTACCTCTACGTCGACGGCATCGTGGGCGATGTCGGCCAAGGCGTGCTCCGCGACCGCAAGGTGCTGGCAGAGGAGGGCGTGGTGGTGGTGGTGGTCACCGTCGACATCGGCACCGGCAAGGTGCTGGTGGGGCCCGAGATCATCACCCGTGGCTGGGTGTATGCCCCCGAGGCCGAGGACCTGCTCGACGAGGCATGCGACCGGGTGGCCGCAGCAGTCGAGTCGGCGCTTTCCAATGGAGTCCGCGATGTCGAGTCGCTCGAGCGCGATGTCCGCCGTGCGGCAGGCAAGTTCGTCAACGAACGCACCAAGCGCCGCCCGATGATCGTGCCCGTGGTGATGGAGGCTTGACGAGTTCTATACTCGCCGAATGACATCCGGGCGGCGTGTGTTGCGATGCGCAGTGGTGATGGTGGCTGGTCTCGTGCTCGTTCCGTCGGCTGTTGTCGCAGCCCCAGTCGACCCGGTGCCGGCCGACACAGTGCCCGCCGACACCGTCGTTGTCGACACGGTTCCGGCAGACACCGTTCCGGTCGACCCGTCGGGTCCCGCCGAGGGATGTGCGCAGGTCAACGACGTCGTGATGTGCGTGGGCACGCCCCCGATTCCCTCCGAGCCGATCGACATGCCGACGGCGATTGCCGCACCCGAAGCCGCCCGGGCCACTGCTCGCACTGCGGTGGTGGCCGCTGCTCCGGCCGTGGTGACACCTGCGGCCGCGCCGCCGCTCGTTGCCTCCGAGGCCCCGGTTCCGGCCCGTGCCCCTGCGGCTGGCGTCACGCTCGGTCAACCCGCCGCACCGTCGGTGGCCGCCCTTGCGGTCGATCTTCCGGCCCCGGTTGTGCCGATTCCCGACGAGACATCGCCCACGTCGATGGTGTTCGTCGCGGTGCTGCTCGGTGCCCTTGCAGCGCTGGTGGTCGCGGCTGTTGCCGGTTTCCGCCGCACCCGCGCTCGGTCGTAATCTCCCGGGCATGTCGTCCCGCCGGGTGCTGCTGCCCGTCTTCGCGCTCGCGGCGTCGTTGGCGAGTTGCAGCGGCGGTGGTGAGTCGGTCACCACGGCCCCCGATGTCACCATCTGTGCCCCGAATGTCACTGCGCAGGCCGACGCAGACCTGCCTGGCGTGGCGCTGGTGCCGGAGGCCATCACCGCCCTCGAACAGCAACTCGGCGGGCCCCAGCAGTACTTCGAGGTGAACGCCACCGCCCGGCTTGTGAACCTGTTCGTGGCGCTCAACGAGGGCACCGTGGCCCAGGCGTGGGTCTACGTCGATGGGCAACTCACCTCGAAGGAGGGGCAGGCGGCCTCCGGTGGCACCTTTGTCGCCGCCGATCTCGACATTCGGCCCGATGCCGTGCTGTCGAAGGTGCGCACCCAGATACCCGAGGCGATCCTCGAGACCTTCTATGTGCACGGCGACGGCAAGGGCAACGTCGAGTACGGCGTCCTCACCTCGGCGCAGTGCGGGGGAGGTCTCGACGTGGTGGTGGGCGCCGACGGTTCCGTGAAGTCGGTCGACCCGGTCTGACGCGGCGGCGCCGCGAGGGTGCGCGATACAGCGCACACCCCCGCGGTACCTTTTCGGGAGATGGCAACCCAGACCCCCCGCCAGCAGCGGCCCTCGCAGGCTGCCCCGTCGCGGCGCGAACGCGCCGCCGCCGACCTGCGCGATGCAGTCGGTGGCCGCCGTCACGAGTTCCGCGGCATCGCCTTCCTGGTGGTGGGCGTACTGCTCGGGCTCGGCATCTATGTCGACCTCGCCGGCCCGTTCGGCCGAGCGGTCGAGACAGGGGTGGGCTGGTTCACCGGTGTCGGCCGGTTCCTCCTGCCGGTGGTGCTGGTGGCAGTGGGTGTGGCGCTCATCCGTGCCAAGCACGTGATCAACCTCACCCGCCTGCTGGTGGGCTGGGCGCTGGTGGCCCTGTCGGTGCTGGGCCTGCTCCACGTGGTTCGGGGTCCGTCGTCGTTCCTCG
>CAZQPJ010000150.1:0-6232 GCA_964595105.1 uncultured Bifidobacterium sp. | reverse complement strand
GCCACACGAGAACGACCTGTTCCTCGCCGCCCTTTCGGAGGTACTGCAATGACCCGCTCGGCCACCCGCAGCCGCACCACCAAGGAGACCGAGATCGACCTCTCGATCGACCTCGACGGCAGCGGCACTGCCCACGTGTCGACAGGGCTCCCGTTCTACGACCACATGCTCGAGCAGTTGGGCAAGCACGGCGGATTCGACCTGCGCATCAACGCCAAGGGCGACCTGCACATCGACAGCCACCACACGGTGGAGGACGTCGGCATCGCGCTGGGCGAGGCGTTCCGCGAAGCGCTCGGTGACAAGGCGGGCGTGCGCCGGTTCGCGAGCGGCATGTTCCCTCTCGACGAGGCACTGGTGGAGGTGGCGCTCGACCTCTCGGGTCGCCCCTTCGTGGTGTGGCACGTGGCGATGCCCGAGGTGCTGCCGCTCGGCAATCCGCCCTTCGACCCACAGTTGGCCGAGCATGCCATCCACTCGTTCGCCATGGCGGCGGGTATCACCCTGCACGTGCGGCTGTGCCACGGCACCAACGTGCACCACATCATCGAGGCCACGTTCAAGGGACTGGCCCGTTGCCTTCGTGACGCCGTGCGCGTCGAGGGGACTTCGGTGCCGTCCACCAAGGGTGTGCTGTGACCTCACCGTCGGTCGCCGTGCTCGACTACGGCATCGGCAATCTGCGCTCGGCACAGAAGGCGTTGCAGCGCGTCGGTGCCGACGCCGTGTTGACGTCCGACGCCGCCGTGGCCGCCTCCGCCGACGCCGTGGTGCTGCCGGGGGTGGGTGCATTCGGCGCGTGCATGCGGTCGCTGCGGGCCGCTGGCCTCGAGGGGGCGTGCCATGCCGCTGTGGCCTCGGGTCGCCCGTTCCTCGGCATCTGCGTGGGCATGCAGATGTTGTTCGACGGCTCCGAGGAGGACCCCGACGACACCGGACTCGGCATCATCCCCGGGCAGGTGCGCTGGATCTCCGATTCGCTCCCGCGGCCCCAGATGCAGTGGAACCAGTTGCAGTGGAACCAGTTGCACCTTCGTGCTGCCGACACGGTGTTCTCCGGTCTCGGCGACCACCCGTGGGTCTACTTCGTGCACTCGCTCCACGGCGTGCCCACCGACCCGAGCACCGTGGTGGCCACCTGCGACTACGGCGGCACCGTGAACGCCGTGTTCCGGCGGGGCAATGTCGTTGCCACCCAGTTCCATCCCGAGAAGTCGGGCCGCGACGGCCTGGCGCTGCTGCGCAACTGGGTGCGGTCGATCGGCGGTGCCGCATGACCGATCTCTACCCGGCCATCGACCTTCGCGACGGCAAGGTGGTGCGCCTCCTGCAGGGCGACTACGACCGCCAGACCACCTACGGCGACGACCCCGTGGCGGTGGCACGTTCGTTCGCCGAGGCGGGTGCCCGATGGATCCACGTGGTCGACCTCGACGCAGCACGCAGTGGGTCTCCCGCGAACCGACCGGTGGTGGCCGCCATTGCGGCCGCTGTGGCCGGCTTGGCCATTGTCCAGACCGGCGGCGGCGTGCGCTCCGTCGCTGATGCGCAGGCCTTGGCGGATGCGGGAGTCGGGCGAGTGGTGATGGGCTCTGCGGCGGTGAAGGAACCCGCGCTCGTCGCTGCCGCCGCGGCGGTGGTGCCGGTTGCCGTCGGTCTCGACCATCGGAACGGTGAACTTGCGGTGCACGGCTGGACCGAGGGGTCGGGCGTGATGCTCGAGGATGCTCTCGGGTGGTTTCCCGATGCGGCAGCGTTCGTCATCACCGACATCGCCCGCGACGGCATGCTGCAGGGGCCCGACGTTCGTGGCCTCGCAGCTGCCGCTGCGGCGACGAGCATTCCCGTGATCGCCAGCGGCGGTGTGTCGTCGTTGACCGATGTCGTGGTGCTGCGAGACGTGCCCGGCGTCGCCGGTGTCATCACCGGCAAGGCCATCTACGAGGGGCGCTTCAGCGTTGCCGAGGCAGTGGCGGTGTTGCGGCGATGATCACGGCTCGTGTCATTCCGTGCCTCGACGTCACCAACGGTCGAGTGGTGAAGGGTGTCAACTTCGTCGACCTGCGCGATGCGGGTGACCCGGTGGAGCTGGCGGCGCGCTACGACGCCGAGGGTGCCGACGAGTTGGTGTTCCTCGACATCACCGCTTCGTCCGATGGTCGGGCCACCATGATCGACATGGTGCAGCGCACCGCCGAGCAGGTGTTCATACCGTTCACCGTGGGCGGGGGCATTCGCGAGGTGGCCGATGCTCGCGCCATGCTGCGTGCCGGCGCCGACAAGGTGAGCGTCAACACGGCAGCGGTGCAGCGGCCCGAACTGATCGGCGAGATCGCCGCCGAGTTCGGTGCCCAGTGCTGCGTGTGCGCCATCGACGCAAAGCGACGCGACGGCGGTTTCGAGGTGTACCTGCACGGGGGCCGCACCCCCACGGGCATCGATGCGGTGGAGTGGGCGGTGCGCGCCACCCGGTTGGGTGCCGGCGAGATACTGCTCACCTCGATGGATCGTGACGGCACGAAGGAGGGGTTCGACCTCGCCCTCACGCGTGCCATCGCCGATGCAGTGGGAGTGCCCGTCATCGCCAGCGGTGGCGTCGGCACGTTGCAGCACCTCGTGGAGGGCGTCACCGACGGACACGCCACGGGCGTGCTGGCGGCCAGCATCTTCCACTTCGGCCAGCACACCATCGCCGAGGCGAAGGCGGCGATGACCGCAGCGGGTGTGCGGGTGCGGCCGACGTGAACCTTCCGCTTCGGGAACCGTTCACCGTCATCGACGGCGGGCTGTCGACGGTGCTCGAGGAACTCGGTGAGCATCCCGAGGGGCTGCTCTGGACTGCGGCCGCTCTGGTCGACCGACCGTGGCTCATCACCGATGCTCACCGTCGCTACGTCACGGCTGGCGCCGACATCGTGATCTCCGCGTCGTACCAGGCGAGTGAGGCCGGGCTGGTGGCAGCCGGCCTGTCGCCGGCTCGGGCGCGCGCGGCGCTCGCCTCGACCACCGCACTCGCTCGGCAGGCAGGGGCGGCCTTCGTGGTCGCTTCGGTGGGGCCGTACGGGGCGTGTCTGGCCGACGGGAGCGAGTACCACGGCCGCTACGCCGCCGACTGGGCAGAGGTTCGGCGATTCCACCGGACACGCCTGGAGGTGCTGGCGGAGTCGGGCCCCGATGGGTTCGCGGTGGAAACCATGCCGGGCGCCGTGGAGGCCACCATCGTGCTCGAGGAACTCCGCGCCCTCACCGACGCCCCGGCGTGGGTGACGTTCACGTGTTCGGACCCGCATGCCACGTGCTCCGGCGACTCCATGGTCGATGCTGTTGCGGCCGTGGCACCGACGGTGCAGGCGGTGGGCGTCAACTGCACCCACCCGTCCCTCGTCGGGTCGTTGCTGCGCGATGCGCGCAGCGTCGCTCACCTTCCACTGGTGGCCTACCCGAACCACGGTGCGGACTGGGATGCCGTCGGGAAGTGCTGGCGGGGAGTTGCCGACGGCACCGACCTGCCGCAGTACCTCGACGAGTGGCTGGCGGCAGGCGCGCGTCTGGTCGGCGGCTGTTGCGGCGTGGGTACGCGGGGCGTCGCCGCCATCGCTGCCGCGCGGGCCCGCCACTAGGGTGCCTCCATGACTTCGAAGATGCAGTACCGCCGGCTCGGCGGAAGCGGGTTGCAGGTGTCGGTTCTGTCGTTCGGCAGTTGGGTGTCGTTCGACAACCAGATGAAGGACGACATGGCGCTCGAGTGCATGCAGGCGGCCTACGACGCCGGGTGCAACTTCTTCGACAACGCCGAGGCCTACGCCGCCGGCGAGAGCGAGGCGATCATGGGCCGGGTGTTCAAGAGCCTCGGCTGGGCGCGGCACAGCTACATCGTGAGCACCAAGTTCTTCTGGGGTATCCACGGCAACACGCGCAACATGCGCAACACCTTGAACCGCAAGTACCTGATGCAGGCCATCGACGGCTCGCTCGAGCGCTTCGGCCTCGACTTCATCGACCTCGTCTACTGCCACCGGCCCGACCCGAACACGCCCATCGAGGAAACCGTGTGGGCGATGAGCGACATGGTGAGCTCGGGGAAGGCGCTCTACTGGGGCACCAGCGAATGGTCGGCCGACGAGATCCGTGCGGCCTGGCACATCGCCGACCGTCACCACCTTCACAAGCCGGTGATGGAGCAGCCCCAGTACAACCTGCTGTCGCGCGACCGGGTGGAGAAGGAGTACGCCCGCCTGTACGACGACATCGGTCTCGGCACCACCATCTGGAGCCCGCTCGCCTCGGGTCTCCTCACCGGCAAGTACCGCGACGGCGTGCCCGCCGACAGCCGCGCCGCGCTGCCCGGTTACGAGTGGCTGGGTGAACGTCTCACCGATGCGGCCTCGCTGGCGAAGGTCGAGAACCTGCGGCCCATCGCCGACGAACTGGGTTGCTCCATGGCCCAGTTGGCCATTGCCTGGTGCGCGGTGAACCCGAGGGTGTCCACCGTCATCACCGGCGCCAGCCGTCCGAGCCAGGTGCTCGAGAACTTCGAGGCCCTCGACGTGATGGGTCGACTCTCGCCCGACGTGATCGCCCGCATCGAAGCGGCCGTGGCCTGAGGGAGCCGACGATGCGCACATCGCTCCAGGAACTCCTCGCAACCGGTCGGCCGTTGCTGGCCGACGGCGCCACCGGAACGAACTATTTCGCTGCAGGGCTGCAGAGCGGGGAGCCGCCCGAGTTCTGGACGGTCGACCACCCCGACCGGGTGATGGCGCTGCACCAGCAGTTCGTCGATGCCGGAGCCGACATCATCCTCACCAACACGTTCGGCTGCAACCCCAACCGTCTCAAGCTGCACCGAGCAGAAGCTCGCACGCACGAACTCGCCAAGGGTGCCGCCGAATTGGCCCGGCGCGTGGCCGATGCAGCGCCGCGCCCGGTGGTGGTGGCGGGTTCGGTGGGTCCCACCGGCGAGCTCTTCGAGCCACTCGGTGGTCTCACGCACGAGGCCGCGGTGGCCTCGTTCAGCGAGCAGATCCGCGGTCTGAAGGATGGCGGTGCCGACGTGGTGTGGATCGAGACCATGTCGGCCACGGAGGAAGTGCACGCAGCGGCCACGGCGGCCATCGCGCTCGACATGCCCTACGTGGTCACCTGTTCGTTCGACACCGCAGGGCGCACCATGATGGGGCTCTTGCCCAACCAGCTCGCCGGGGTGCTGGCGGCCGAACCCGTGGCACCGTTGGCGCAGGGAGCGAACTGCGGTGTGGGCGCCCCCGACATTCTGGTGACGGTGCTCGAGATGGCCGGGGCCGCCGTGCCGATCGTGTCGAAGGGCAACTGCGGGGTTCCGCAGTTCGTCGGTACCGAGATCGTCTACTCCGGCACGCCCGACCTCATGGCTCGCTACGCGGCGCTGGCTGTCGACGCCGGAGCCCGCATCGTGGGTGGGTGCTGCGGGACGAGCCCGGAGCACCTTGCGGCAATGCGGGCGTCCATCGACGCTCACACGTCGGGCGAGCGTCCCACGGTGGACGAGATCGTCGCTGCGGTGGGCCCGCTCACCAATGCTGCGCCGAGCGCGGGTGGCGGCGAACGCCGCACCCGTCGCAACCGCGGCGAATGACACACCCCCGCCGGGCGAACCGGCGGGGACGTGTCACAGGCTCAGCCAGCGCGCCAGCAACTGCGCTGCGAGCCCCAACTGTTGGCTGGCCGGCGCGCCGGTCACCTCCACCTTCGCGGTGTAGATGGCGCCGTTGGCCGTCACCCACATCGTGCCGTCGGGTGCCGTGAGCGCACCGGGCACGCCGGGGTCGGCGTACGGCACGGGCGTGCCGAGCGAGGCCTGGAGATCGTTCCAGTTCGCCTGATCGGTGGGCGTGAGGAAGAGGGCGAGTGAGACGACTTTCGACTGGTCGTTCGCTCCGAGGTACTGGCATGAGCCGCTGCCCACCACCGTGCCCTCGGCCATCGGAACGCCCACCAACGCCGAGATGTCGGCAGCGGTGGGCATCTGCGTGCAGTCGGGCATGAAGGTGGTGGTGGTCTGCTCGCCGGCCGCGCTGGTCGAAGCACCGGTGTCCGAACCGCCGGAGCACGCGGTGGCGGAGAGCACCACCAGCGCAGCGATGGTGAACAGGGCGTGTGTGTGGCGTCGCACGTGGGAGGTCCTTTCCAGCGGCCTGCACCAGTATCGGTCGGTTGGGCGCCCGACCTGAGCGGCGGTACCCTTCGCACGTGG
>CAZQPJ010000149.1:0-6238 GCA_964595105.1 uncultured Bifidobacterium sp. | reverse complement strand
GCCGCTCGCAGGGCTGCGCGGTCAGGCCACCGACATCGCCATCCAGGCCGAACAGTTGCGCTTCACCAAGCGCCGCATGGCCGAGCTCACCGCCCAGCACTCGGGCCAGCCCCTCGAGACCATCCAGGCCGACAGCGAACGTGACCGCTGGTTCACCGCCGAAGAGGCGAAGTCGTACGGCCTCGTCGACAACGTCATCCTGAAGCGCGGCGAGATCCGCTGAGTCAGGGTGCGACGCTGGTGGGCGCTGCAGTGGGTGCAGCGGTCGCCGGGGGAGACGTTGCGGGGGTGGGCACCACCCCGCCAATCGTGGCACCGCACTTCTCGTAGGTGTACGTGATGACGCGAGTGGCCGCGGGCTCACTGGAGCGTGCGGTGTCGGCCATCTTCTGCACCGACGCGTTGTCGGCCGGATTCACGGTGACCGCAGTCTCGAGCGCCGTGATCATGGTGTCCCATTCCTGGGCGATCGCCACCGGCGCGGCGTCGGCCACCAACTTCCACTCCTTCACCATGGCGGCGATGTCGGTGGGCAACGCGAGAGCGGGCGAATTGAGAGCGGTGAGGTGGTTGCCGACCTGTGCGCAGTAGGCACCCTCGGTGGGAAGCGCCGCATCGGATCCGCACGACGACGCGGCGGTCGCGGCGACTGCTGCAAGGAGAACGAGAACCGGGCGACGAACCATGGCGCTGCGATTCTCGCGCCGGCGCCGTGCGAAACGCGGGCAGGTCGGTATGGTGCGCCGCACCGTCGGGGAACCGGAACCGTTCCCTCCATCGTCGTCGGCGCCGTGGGCGCCATCCGCCGTCGGAGGGAGGCCGCGTGCTGGCCGCAGTTCGTTCCGCCACGTTGTTCGGTGTCGAAGGGCACCCCGTCACCGTGGAAGTCCACGTGGGTACGGGGTTGCCCACCTTCCAGATCGTCGGTTTGCCCGATGAAGCATGCCGCGAGAGCCGCGACCGGGTGAGGGCCGCCGTGCTGTCGAGTGGGCTGTCGTGGCCGAACACCCGCATCACGGTGAACCTCGCGCCATCGAGCCAGCGAAAGGGAGGCTCGGGGCTCGATCTCGCCATTGCAGTCGGTGTGCTGGCAGCCGCCGAGCAGGTGCCCACCGAGTCGCTCGAGGGCCTTGGATTCATCGCCGAGCTCGGCCTCGACGGCACACTCCGCAGCGTGTCGGGCGTCGCTCCGATGGTGATGGCGATGCGTCCGAATCGCCCCGTGGTGGCACCAGCCGCGTTTCGCGAGGCGCGCGGCGTGGCGGGCGACGGTGCGCTCGTGGCGGCGAGCCTGCGCGAGGTGCTGCTGGCGCTGAAGGGCGATGCTCCGTGGCCCCGTCCTCCGGACGCCGAACTGGTCGACGACGACCCTCCGCTGCCCGACCTCGCCGACGTGCGAGGGCAGGCATCGGCGCGGATGGCACTGGAAGTCGCAGCCGCAGGCGGGCACCACATGCTGCTCGTGGGTCCTCCCGGCAGCGGCAAGACCATGCTCGCCCAGCGCCTGCCGGGCTTGCTGCCGCCGCTCGAGCCCGATGTGGCGCTGGCAGCCACCATGGTGCATTCGGCGGCGGGGGTGCGTTTGCCGGTGGGTGGCCTGGTGCGCCGGGCTCCGTTCCGAGCTCCTCACCACAGCAGTTCGATGGTGGCGCTCGTGGGCGGGGGCAGCAGCGGTATCCGCCCCGGCGAAGTCAGCATCGCCCACGGAGGGGTGTTGTTCCTCGACGAGTTGGGCGAGTTCGCCCCGGTGGTGCTCGATGCCTTGCGGCAACCGCTCGAGGAGGGCGTCATCCGTGTTGCCAGAGCGAGGGCCAACGCCACCATCCCCGCACACTTCCAGCTGATCGCCGCCACGAATCCGTGCCCGTGCGGTGGTGGGGCGCCGGGTGACTGCGAGTGCGACGAAGCTGCACGGCTCCGGTACCTGCGGCGGCTGTCGGGCCCCTTGCTCGACCGATTCGATCTACGGGTTCCGGTGACTCGGCCAGAGGTCGACCATCTCCTGGCGGTGGGCGGTGGCGAAACCACGTCGGCGGTGGCCGCCCGTGTTGCCGAGGCCCGCCGCACCTCGCTCGACCGCATTGGCATGCTGTCGGCGGCGATTCCTCCGGGCCGGCTCGACGAACTGGCGCCGCTCGATTCGGGCGCGATGGCACTGCTGCGAGCCGAACTGGAATCGGGCGGGCTCACCGGCCGCGGCTACCACCGCGTGCGACGCGTGGCTCGGACCATTGCCGATCTCCACGGGGCCGGCGAGGTGGTCACCGGTGAGCACGTGGCGCTGGCGCTGGGTCTGCGGGTGCGACTCCGAGTGTCGATGCGCGAGTTCGTGGCATGACCCGCCTGCCACCCGAGGCCTACGCCGCTGCACTCGCAGGCTTCGAGGAGATGACAGTGCATCGGCTGAGGGCGCTCCTCGGTCGTCACACGCCGTCCGAAGCGTGGGAGGTCGTGCAGGGCCGTGCCGATTCGGGAGGCCTCGTGGCGAAGGTGCTCGGCCTCCCCGAGGTGCGGGCCGCGTGGGTTCGCAGCGCCGCGGCGCGCCGGCCGGACGAGGTCTGGGCCCGGTGCTGCGACCTCGGCATCGAGGTGGTGCTGCATGGTGCTCCTGGCTATCCGTCGCTCCTCCTCGACGATCCGCTGCCGCCACCGGTGCTGTTCTCGCTCGGCAACCTGGGCGTGCTCGACGGTCGGCGTGTTGCTGTGGTGGGCACGCGAAACGCGACCACTGCGGGCCGCCAGGCAGCCATGCGCCTCGGCGCCGATCTGGCCCGCGAAGGGGTGCACGTGGTGTCCGGGCTCGCGAGGGGCATCGATGGGGCGACGCACCGAGGGGTGATCGACGCGAACGGCCCCGGTCGGGCCGTGGGCGTTGTCGCATGCGGCCACGATGTGGTGTACCCACGCGAGCACGGTCGACTGTGGGCAGCGGTGGCCGAATCGGGTCTCCTGCTGTCGGAGTGGCCTCCCGGCTGCACGCCGTTGCCCCATCGCTTTCCGCTGCGGAACCGCATCGTCGCGGGGTTGGCGGAGGTGGTCGTGGTCGTCGAATCTCGTGAGCGCGGAGGTTCGTTGGTCACCGTCTCGGCGGCGCTCGAAAGGGGAGTGCCCGTGATGGCGATGCCGGGTTCGGCGGTGAACCGTGCAGCGCGCGGCGTGAACGAACTCCTCCGCGACGGGGCGGCTCCGGTGCTCGATGTCGACGACGTGCTGATGGCGCTCCACCTCGGCTCCCGGTCGGGGCCGGCGCCCGGAGCAGTCGACCTGCGCCCGCGTCCGGTTCCCTCCGACGTGGCGGTGTACCGACTGCTCCAGCTCCAGCCGCACACCCTCGATGGCATCGCCGAGGCAGCCTCCCTTCCGTTGGTCGATGCAGCGATGAGCCTGGCCCGTCTCTCCGCCGCCGGGTGGGTGGGCGGCACCGATGGGTGGTTCGAATGCATTGGTTCACCCCTGCCATGACCGCGAGGGAATACCCTTTGGGCGAATGGTCCGGTCCACAACTGCCCCGTGCCCGCCGGCGGGCGAGGAATGGCGCCTCGACGAGTTCGCTGCGTCGCTCACGCGGAGCGCAGCCAACACGGTGGCGGCCTACCGCGGTGATCTGGAGGGGTTCGCGGCATGGGCTGTCGACGCCGGCATCGGCGAGCCCGCTTCGGTCGACCGATTGGTGTTGCGTCGCTATGTGTCGTCGCTGGCTGCGGCGGGTGCGGCGAAGCGCACCGTGGCGCGGAAGGTGTCGTCGCTGCGTCGTTACTTCGCGTATCTGCGCCGCGCGGGCGTGGTGGCCGCCGATCCGAGCACGTCGCTGCGAGCGCCGGCAGGTGACGGAAGGTTGCCTCGTGTGCTCGACCACGCCGACGTGTCGGCATTGCTCGACGGCCCGACCCCCGAGGACGAACCGCAGTGGCGCCGCCTGCGCGACGACGCAGTGCTCGAGGTGCTGTACGGCAGCGGCGTTCGCGTGGCCGAGCTGTGCGGGCTGCAGATCGACCACCTCGATCTTGCGGGCGGTTCGGTGTCGGTGTGGGGCAAGGGTTCCAAGCAGCGTCGAGTGCCGCTCAGCGAGCCTGCAGTGGCAGCCCTTCGTGCCTGGCTCGGAATCCGGGCCGAGGTGGTTCCTGCCGAAATCGGTCCGGTGGTGTTCGGGAACGAGCGCGGCAAGCCGTTGGCACCGCGTGATGTGCGCCGCATCCTCGATCGCCGCTCGCCGCTGCCCACCCACCCCCACGCGCTGCGGCACACCTTTGCCACGCACCTGCTCGACGGTGGCGCCGACCTCCGAGCCGTGCAAGAGTTGCTGGGCCACGCCGACGTCGCCACCACCCAGCGGTACACGCACGTCAGCAACCACCGCCTCCGTGAGGCATACGCAGAGGCACACCCCCGAGCATGAGACGCGACCTCGACATCGAACACGTATGGGCCCAGTGGTTCGAGCGGCGCGACCGTGGTTCGCGAGATCGCATCATCGTGCACTACTCGCCGTTGGTGAAGTTCGTGGCAGGTCGTGTCGGTGCAGGTCTCCCGAGCAGCGTCGACTCGGCCGACCTCGTCTCGGCCGGTGTGTTCGGCCTCATGGATGCGGTCGACCGCTTCGATCCCGAGCGCGGCGTGAAGTTCGAGACCTTTGCGGTGCCGCGTATCCGCGGTGCCATCTTCGACGGCTTGCGGGCCCTCGACTGGGTGCCGCGGTCGGTGCGCAGCAAGGCTCGCGAGGTCGAAACGGCGTTCACCGAACTCGAGGGCCGCTTGGGTCGTGCACCCACCGACGAGGAGATCGCCGCTCACCTGCACCTCAGTGGCACGGAGTTCCAGAAGTGGCTGTCGTCGATCGCATCCACCACGGTGGGGCCGCTCGATCGGGCTCTCGTGGCCGGGGCCGAACCGAGGTCGCTCAGTGGTGCCCTGCCCGAGTCGCCGTCGGCGGTGGTGGAGGAAGGCGAGGTGAAGCGCCTCGTGAAGGTCGAGGTACGCAAGCTTCCCGACCGGGAGAAGACCGTGCTCTCGCTGTACTACGACGAGGGTCTCACGCTCGCCGAGATCGGCTCCATTCTCGGTGTCACCGAGAGCCGTGTGTCGCAGATCCACACCAAGGCAGTGATCCACCTCAGGGCACGCCTGTCGGCGAGCGGCGTGGTCTGACCCCTGCGAGGCGGCCGTGACAGCGGTCGCCCGAGTGGTCCTGGGTCTGCTGGGTCTGCTGGGTCTCGGCGGCCCGTTCGGTCCGCACCCCTGCTGGCTGCCACCGGTGTCGGGGCCGCTGGTGGAGCCGTTCCGGGCGCCAGCGTGCGACTTCTGCGCCGGCCATCGCGGTGTCCTCTTCGCCGCAGTCCCGGGTGAGCCCGTGCGGGCCGTGGCGGCCGGGGTGGTGACGTTCGCCGGTTCGGTGGCGAGCGTCGCCTACGTGGTGGTCGAGCACGTCGATGGCGTGCGGGCCACCTACGGAAACCTCGGCGGCATCACGGTGCGCAGCGGTGAACGGGTGCCGGTGGGCGGTGCCGTGGGCACCGCTGGGCCGCGAGTCCACTTCGGGTTGCGGCGTGCCGGCCGCTACCTCGACCCTGCTCCGTGGTTCGCAGGAGCACATGCGCGGCCCCGCCTGGTGCCCGTCGACGGGCGGCATCGTCGCCCATCTCCGGCGGTCCGGGGGTGTGGCCCGTGAGATCCGGCCGATAGCATTGTCGGTCGGTCCGCCACTGGGGCGTACCTCATCATCACGCACCTGCCCTCCTGCGGTCGCCTCGGCGCCCGGGCGAGTGCGCCGTCAACCGCAGGAGAGGAGCACCCACCATGGCTGTCGTCACGATGCGCCAGATGCTGGAAGCCGGAGTCCACTTCGGTCACCAGACCCGCCGTTGGAACCCGAAGATGAAGCGCTTCATCTTCGGTGAGCGCAATGGCATCTACATCATCGACCTCGATCAGACCCTTGCCCGGGCCGAGGCCAGTTACAAGTTCGTCCGCGACCTTTCGGCGAAGGGTGGCACCGTGCTGTTCATCGGCACGAAGAAGCAGGCGCAGGACCCCGTTCGCAGCTATGCCGAGAAGTGCGGCATGCCGTACATCAACGAGCGTTGGCTCGGCGGCATGCTCACCAACTTCGAGACCATCGGCAAGCGCGTCTCGAAGATGCTCGAGTACGAGCGCATGCGCGCCTCGGGCGAGTTCGACGCGATGCCCAAGAAGGAAGCCCTGCTGCTCACCCGTGAGCTCGAGAAGCTGCAGAAGAACCTCG
>CAZQPJ010000148.1:0-6288 GCA_964595105.1 uncultured Bifidobacterium sp. | reverse complement strand
GGGCAGTGGTGCAGGAGTACATCGCCACGGCTCAGCCCGTGGGCTCCACGCACATCGCCAATGCGCCGGGCGTGCAGGTGAGTTCGGCGACGGTGCGCAACGAGATGGCGGTGCTCGAGCAGGAGGGGTATCTCGCTCAGCCGCACACGTCGGCCGGCCGTGTTCCCACCGACAAGGGCTACCGCTTCTACGTCGATCACATGGCCACGCCGGGCCGCCTCGAGCCCGTGGCACAGCAGCGAGTTGGTGAGTTCTTCGACTCCAGCCACGGCAGGCTCGAGGAACTGTTGCACCAGACCACCAACCTGTTGGCGCAGGTCACCCGGCATGCAGCTCTCGTCGTCGGGCCGCGTGTCGAGCGTGCCACCGTGCGCTCGGTGCAGGTGGTCTCGCTCTCGCAGAAGCTCGCCACGGTGGTGGCAGTGCTCTCGAACGGCACGGTCGAGAACGAGGTCATCGAACTCCCGGCCGACACCTCGGACCTCCGCTTGGCTGCTGCGTCGGCGCATCTGCAGGCCCATCTGTCGGGTTCGTCGCTGGAGGCTTCCCTCGCCATTCCCGCCACCGGCGACCGCGACCTCGATGCGGTGTGCGATGCCGCGCAGCGCTCGCTCGGCCGTGCGCACGACGAGCCCGTGTTCGTCGGCGGTGCCGCCTCGATGGCGCACGCCTTCGACACGGTCGACACGGTGCGGTCGGTGCTGCGCACGCTCGAGCAGCAATACGTGATGGTGTCGCTCGTGCGTGATGTGCTGAACCGTGGCCTGTCGGTGGCCATCGGCGCCGAGCATGGGGTCGAACCATTGGTGGCGTGTTCGGTGGTGGTGAAGCCAGTGGTGGTCGACGGCGAACAGGTGGGCACCGTGGGTGTGCTCGGGCCGACGCGCATGGACTATCCCCAGGCGTTGGCGACGGTCGAAGCGGTGAGCGACGGCCTCGGTCGGCGACTGGGCGAGGGGGGCTGAGTGGCCGATTTCTACGAACTCCTCGGGGTGCCACGCAGTGCATCGGCCGACGAGCTGAAGAAGGCCTACCGCCGTTTGGCGCGCGAGCTGCACCCCGATGCGAACCCGGGTGACAGTGCGGCGGAGGAGCGCTTCAAGCAGGTGGCGAGAGCCTATGAGGTGCTGTCCGACCCGGAGCAACGGGCACGGTACGACCGCTACGGCGAGTCCGGTGTGGGCGGCGCCGCCGGTGGTGCCGGAGCGGGCGACTTCTTCGGTGCCGGGGGCGGCGGCCTCGGCGACCTGTTCGACGCCTTCTTCGGTGGCGGCGGCGCCGGCCCGTTCGGCGGTCGTGGACCATCGGGCCCGCCGCGAGGACAGGACCTCGAGGTCGTGGCCGACATCGCGTTCGAGCAGGCGGTGTTCGGTGCCACGGTGCCCGTGGAGGTCCGCACTGCATTGCGCTGCGACGACTGCGGTGGAACCGGTGCGGGTGAGGGCACCAAGCCGGTCACGTGCAGCGAGTGCAATGGGCGTGGTCAGGTGCAACGGGTCCGACAGAGCATGCTCGGCCAGATGGTCACCAGCTCGGCCTGCCCGCGGTGCAGCGGGCTGGGTCAGGTGGTGGTGACGCCGTGCAGCAAGTGCTCCGGTGACGGCAGGGTGATCACCGAGAAGACGTACCAGGTGGATGTGCCGGCAGGTGTCGACACCGGCTCCACGCTGCGGCTCACCGGTCGTGGTGCGGTGGGCCCGCGGGGCGGCGGAACCGGCGACCTGTACGTGCACCTGAGGGTGGCGGCGCACGACCGCATCCGGCGCGATGGTGACGATCTCGTCATCGACCTTCCGGTCTCCATCGCCCAGGCGGCCCTTGGCACCAAGTTCCTGTTGCCAACCCTCGACGGCGACGAGGAGATCATCGTTCCCCCGGGCACGCAGCCCGGCCGTGAGTTCATCCTCCGTCAGCGCGGCGTGCCGCGCCTGCAGGGTCGTGGCCGCGGCGACCTGCGGGTGCGTGTGAACGTGCAGGTCCCCGTGAAGCTCACCGACTACGAGACGGAACTGCTGAAGAAGTTCGCCGAGTCGCGGGGCGACGAGATCCACCATGAGGGCGGCCTGTTCGCCCGCATCAAGTCGGCGTTCCAGTGAATCCGGCGCTGCGATCGAGCGCGGCGCACGTGTTCGTCGAGATGCTCGACCCGTCGTCCGGCGCGGTCGAGCTGTCGGACGACGATGCCCATCACCTGTTCAGGGTGATGCGGCTGCGCGACGGCGAGTCGGTGACCGTGTCGGACGGCAGGGGAGCCTGGTGCCCGACGTTGGTGGCGGGTGGATCGCTGCTGCCGAGCGGCCACCTGCAGCGTGAGGTCGCGCCGCCCGACCTCACGGTGGCCGCAGCCATTCCGAAGGGCGACCGATGCGAGTGGATGGTGCAGAAGTTGACGGAGGTCGGGGTCGCGCGCATCGTTCTCCTTCACTGCGCGCGCAGCGTGGTGCGATGGGACGCCGCTCGAGCTCACAAGTCACTGGAGCGCGTGCGGCGGGTGGCGAGGGAGGCCGCATCGCAGAGTCGTCGGGTGTGGCTGCCGGTGGTGGAGGGCCCCGTCGACCTGTCGGCCATCGTGGCTGAGCCCGGTGCGGTGCTGGCCGAGCCCGGTGCAGGATGGACGGATGAGCCCGTCCGTGTGCTGGTGGTGGGTCCGGAGGGTGGCTTCACCGACGAGGAACTGGCGGCAGCGGTGCCGCGTGTGGGACTTGGCCCCACGGTGCTGCGGGTGGAAACGGCAGCCCTCGTGGGGGCCGTGCGGGTCTTGACGGTTCGCTGAAATCTGTAACGCTCTGCGCGTTCGGCCCACCGAGCGTTGTGGTGGCGAGCATTTCGTGCCACACTGGGCGTTCTCGCCGCCACACAGACCGGCAAGTTCTCACGTAGACGAGAAGGGTGTGACCATGAGTGATTTCGACGACGACGCAACATCGTCTCCCTACAGCCGCAAGGTGGGTGACCGTCTGCGCGTCATCCGCCGGCAGAAGCGCCTCTCCCTGCAGGAAGTGGAGAAGGACTCCGAGGATGAGTTCAAGGCGTCGGTGCTCGGCGCGTACGAGCGTGGCGAACGAGCCATCTCGGTTCCCCGCCTCGAGCGTCTGGCGAAGTTCTACAACGTGCCGGTCGACCAGTTGCTGCCCCGCGAGGACGCCGTGCCGGGCGAGGCGGAGGCTGCGGCGGCGAAGAAGTTGGCCGTCGACCTGCTGAAACTGAGCCAGTTGAGCGGTCAGCCGTTCGAGATGCTCACTCGCTCACTGCGAATGATCCCGCTGCAGCGTCAGGACTTCACCGGCAACGTCATCACGGTCCGTGGTGACGACACTCGTGCCATTGCAGCCATGCTCGACGTGCCGGTCGATCAGGTGGGCCAGCGTCTCGACGCGCTCGACCTGCTGTACCGCCCGGCCTGATCCCTCGGCTGGCCGCGGGATGACGCATCCCTTCGGCGTCTACGTCCACATTCCGTTCTGCACCTCGCGGTGCGACTATTGCGCGTTCGCCACCTGGACCGACCGACACCACCTGCAGGCCGAGTATCTCGATGCCCTCCGACTCGACATCGAACGCGCCGACCTCCCGCCGGTGACGAGCGTGTTCGTGGGGGGAGGGACACCGACACTGGTCGACGCCGACGGCCTTGCTGCCGTGTTGCGGTGCATCCCGACTGCGCCGGGCGCCGAGGTGACGGTGGAGTGCAACCCCGACGATGTCGACGGGCATCTCATGCAGGTCTATGCAGCGGCAGGGGTGAGTCGGGTCAGCATCGGCGTCCAGTCGATGGTGCCCGAGGTGTTGGCATCGTTGGGGCGGAGCCATGAACCGGAGAACGTCGTGAGGGCCGTTGCCGCTGTGCGCGCTGCGGGCATTCCGACGTTCAACCTCGATCTCATCTACGGAGCTGCGGGCGAGACGCTGGAGCAGTGGCGCACCACGCTGCAGCGGGCGCTCGCCCTCGACCCGCCGCACATCTCCGCCTACGCGCTGACGGTGGAGGCTGGCACGCCCCTTTTCGACGAGCCGGCCCGGCACCCGGATGATGACGACCTCGCCGACAAGTACGAACTTGCCGACGACCTGCTCACCGCGGTGGGGCGCGAGAACTACGAAGTCAGCAACTGGGCCGTGCCCGGCGACGAGTGCAGGCACAACATCCTCTACTGGCAACAGGGCGACTATCGCGGGTTCGGTAGCGCTGCCCACAGCCACGAATCCGGTCGAAGATGGTGGAACCTGCGCACCCCCGAGCGGTACATCGCCGCTGTGCAAGGGGGAGCCAGCACCGAAGCGGCGGGGGAGAGGCTCGACCACGAGACCCGCCGCGTGGAGGGCCTGCAGTTGGCGCTGCGGATGCGCAGTGGGGTGCCCGTCGAGGCCCTCGACGCCGACGGGCTCGACGGGCTGGTGGAGGTGCACGACGGGCGGGCGACGCTCACGAGAGCGGGACGCCTTTTGGCGAACGAGGTCTCGTTGCGCCTGCGGTGATCACCAGTCGCGGTGCCCGCTCGCGGTGGAGAGATCGCGCAGCACGTCGACCAGTTCGGTGTCGGGAACCGCTGGGGCGAAGAGGAATCCCTGGGCTGCCGCACACCCCATTGCCCTGAGGCGAGCGGCTTGTTCGTTGGTCTCCACACCCTCTGCGATGCAGCGCATGCCGAGGTCATTCGCGAGGGCCACCGCCGCTGCCACCGTCTGGTCGACTCGCTCGTTCTCGAGTAACTGGGCGATGAACCGTCGGTCGATCTTCACCCGGTCGACCGGCAGCGAACGAAGGCGCTCGATGCTGGCGTAGTCGGCACCGAAGTCGTCGAGTGACACGGCGACCCCGGCCTCGCGGAGCACACGGATGTTGTGGGCCACCGCATCGTCGCGTTGGGTGAGTGCCTTCTCGGTGGTCTCCACCACGAACCACGCTGGCGCGGCATCGACGGCCTTCAGCCGAGCGAGGAGTTGCTCGGCGAACCGCGGCCATGCCACCTCGTTGGCGGACGCATTGATGGTGATCTGGAAGTCGCCGACGCGATGCGAGCGGCTGCTGCGGAGCATGTTCATGATCTCGGCCGCACGCTCCTGCACGAAGGCACCGATGTTGAGGATCTCCGAGTTCCGTTCGGCGATGGGGATGAACTCGCCGGGGGCGACGTCACCGAAGTTCGGGTGGTGCCATCGACACAATGCCTCGGCAGCGATCGGTCGCCCGGTGGCGAGGCTGACGATGGGTTGGAACCACACCTCCATCTGCCTGAACTGGATGGCGCTGCGCAGCGCGTTCCAGAGGCGCATCATCCCTTCCTGTGTCTCGCGGAGCGACGCGTTGTAGGTGACGCAGCGGTTTCCGCCGCGGCGGCCGGCCTCCTGTTTGGCGAGTTCGGCCTCGTGCACCGTCTGTTCGATCGGTGTCCCCTTGAAGCCCAGACTGCTTCCCACCGACGCGGTGACGCGCACGGTGCGGCCCTGCACGGTGAGCGGCTGGCGGGCAGCGTCGCGGATCTCGGCGGCGACACGGTCGGCGTCGGTGGTTTCGTCCGACCGGAATGCTAGGCAGAACGTGTCGTCGCTGAGCCGGGCGAGGATCGAGCCCACCGGCGCGATGCGGGCGATGTTGGTGGCGCTGTGCCGAAGGAGTTCGTCGCCGCCCTGGTAGCCCAGCGTTTGGCTGATGACGCTGTACTGGTCGATGTCGAACGCCAGCACGCTCAGCACGTCGGTGCGCACGGTGGCGTCGGCGCGCAGCACCTCGAGAAGGTGATTGCGAGTTGGAAGTCCAGTCAGGGCGTCGCGTTCCTCCGCGCCGAGTGCGGCATCCGTTGCGCGAACGATGAGGATCCGCAGCGAACGCCCGTCGGATGCGGTCCAGGTGGATTCCCTGACGTCGACGGCAACCTCCCGACCGTCGGCCACGCGTGCCATTCCATCGGTGGGGAAGAGGGAGGCGAGTGGATGACGCTCCGGAAGAATCCCGAAGAGGTCGAGCGCGGCGCCGTTGGTCGACTGCACGTGGCCGTCATCGCCGACGATCACCACGGCGTCCGTCAACGAGGCCAGCAGGTCGAGCGCGACCTCGACCTCGTCGGACGCGGCGACCACCGGATCGCCGCTCGAGTCGGGATTCTCGGGGGAACGTGTCCGTTTGCCGAGCAGACCCATGACCGTCCTTCCGTCGTACCCTGCCGCCGACATCGTACCGAGCGGCGTGGCACGCTACGGGCGGTTGGCGACACTCCAGCGGCGAGGTAGCGTGGCGCCTCGCACGAGGGCGTGTAGCTCAGTTGGTTAGAGCGCCACCATGACACGGTG
>CAZQPJ010000147.1:0-6300 GCA_964595105.1 uncultured Bifidobacterium sp. | reverse complement strand
GGCGAAGCCCGTCGCAAGGACAGCGCGAAGCTGGTGGAGCAGTTGCTGAGCCGCAGCCGCGACGTCGGCGGTGCCACGCTGGCAACGTTGCAGGCCGAAATCACGAAGCAGCTCGGGCGCGTCGCCGGTCGACTCGACCTCATCGAGCATCGGGTTGAGGAGTTGGCGCAGCGTGTCGGGCTGATGAGCCGGCCTGAGCCCGCCGTCCCCGCAGCAGCGCCTACTGGCCCTGCCGCGGCGAGTGCTCCGGCGAAGAAGGCTCCGGCGAAGAAGGCTCCGGCCAAGAAGGCTCCGGCGAAGAAGGCTCCGGCCAAGAAGGCTCCGGCCAAGAAGGCTCCGGCCAAGAAGGCTCCGGCCAAGAAGGCCTGAGATGGCACGGCGCCAGCGGCTCGACGCCGAGCTGGTCCGTCGCGGTCTCGTTCCCTCGCGAGTCGAGGCCTCCCGCATGATCGAGGCGCACCGGGTGCTGGTGAACGGCGCTGTCGCCGACAAGTCGAGCCGTCAGGTGCATGCTGGCGACGCCGTGGTGGTGGAAGGTGAGGGCCCTCGCTTCGTGAGTCGTGGTGGGGAGAAACTCGACGCGGCTCTCACCGACTTCGGGATCGCTGTGGTCGGGCGCCGAGTGCTCGATGCGGGTGCCAGCACCGGGGGTTTCACCGACTGCCTCCTCCAGAGGGGTGCCGCCCACGTGGTGGCGCTCGACGTGGGACACGGTCAATTGCACCCCACCATTCGTCACGACGAACGCGTCACGGTGGTGGAGCGCACTCACGTTCGTGATGCGTCGATCGATCTGCTCGGTGGTGCAGTCGACATGGTGACCGCCGACCTCTCGTTCATCTCCGTCATCCGGGTGCTCGACGCCCTCATTGCCGTGGCGGCCCCCGGTGCCGACCTGGTGCTCCTGGTGAAGCCTCAGTTCGAGGCGGGTCGGGCGGAGGTGTCGAGGGGCAGGGGTGTGGTGACCGACCCCGACGTTCATCAGCGAGTACGCGACGAGGTGCACGCCGCACTCGAAGCGCGGGGTTGTGAGGTGGCGGCCTGGACCGACTCGCCGATCACCGGTGGCGACGGAAACCGTGAATTCCTTGTGCACGCCATCACCGACCGGCGAGGATTCTCCACGTGAGTTCAGTCCTGCTGGTGGCGCACCACGAACGCAATGAAGCCCCCGGGCTCGCGCGTCTCGCGGCCTCGTGGCTCATCAGTCGCGGTCACACCGTCTGGACCACGGCCGATGACGGGGTTGCCCTCGGGCTCGACGAGCTCGTGGATGGCCGGCCACCCCAGTCGGCCGACCTCGTGGTGTGCATCGGCGGCGATGGCACCACCCTTCGAGCGGTGCATCTGCTGCAGGGGACGCCGGTGCCGATCGTCGCCGTGAACGTCGGCCTTCTCGGCTACCTCACCGAGGTGGAGCCGCCGTCGCTCGAACTGGCACTCGAGCGTTGGTTCGCCGGGAATGTTGACGGCGGGTGGACACTCGACGAGCGAATGATGCTCGAGGTGTCGGTCCGGTCGTCGGCGAGTGGAAGCTGTTCCCGGCTGGCTCTCAACGAGGCGGTGATCGAGAAGCAGGAACCCGGCCACACCGTTCGGCTCAGCGTCGACATCGATGGTGCGCCGTTCACGTCGTATGCGGCCGACGGCCTGATACTCGCAACGCCGACCGGGTCCACCGCGTACTCGTTGTCGGCGCGTGGGCCCGTGTTGTCGCCGCGACTGAAGGCCGTGTTGCTGACACCGGTGTCGCCGCACATGCTGTTCGACCGTTCGCTGGCTCTCGACCCGAGCGAGTCGGTGGGCGTCGAGGTGCTCGGCCACCGACCCGTGATGGTGTCGATCGACGGACAACCGCTCTGCACGCTCACGGAAGGGGATCGAGTCGAGGTGCGTGCGAGCGAACGGGTGGCCACCTTCGTCCGCTTTGCCGATCGTCGCTTCCATCAGATCCTGAAGGCGAAGTTCGGTCTGGCGGATCGCTGATGTTGTACGAACTGCGCATCGAGTCGCTCGGAGTGATCGACCGACTCGACCTGGTGCTCGCGCCCGGCCTCACGGCGCTCACCGGTGAGACCGGAGCCGGAAAGACGATGCTCGTGGAGGCCATCAGTCTTCTCGTGGGAGGTCGTGCCGACGCGTCGATGGTCCGACCGGGTGCATCGGAGGCCCGTGTGGAGGGCAGGTTCGTGGTGGGTGCCGAGGAGGTGGTGGTCGCCCGGGTGATTCCCACCGACGGACGATCGCGTGCCTACGTGAACGGGCGCCTGGCCACGGTGAGCACGCTCAGCGAGATGGGCGACCGCTTGGTCGACCTTCACGGCCAACATGCGCACCAGGGGCTGCTGTCGGCGAAAGAGCAACGTGACGCCCTCGATCGCTTCTGTCGCACCGATCTCGAACCGCTGAGAACCGCTCGGGGACGCTTGACCGAGATCGACGCGTCGCTCGCGGCGTTGGGTGGCGATGCCCGCGTTCGGGCTCGGGAGATCGACCTGCTGAGGTTCCAGAGCGCCGAGTTGGCATCTGCCGCCATCGAGGGCGCTGACGAGGACGAGCGCCTCGAGGCCGAGCACGACGTGCTGGCGGGTGCCCTGGAGTACCGAGCGGTTGGTGACGAAGCACTGTCGATCCTCGCCGACGATGGAGGCGCTGCGGAGACGCTCGGGGTCGCAGTGAGGCGGCTCTCGTCGAGTGCTCCGTACGCCGACGTGGCCGATCGGCTCCGGTCGCTGCAGGCGGAACTCGCCGACGCAGTGGCCGATCTTCGGGCGACCGCCGAGAACATCGACGAGGATCCTCAGCGCCTCACCGTGGTGCGCGAGCGCTTGCAACTACTCCGCGACCTTCGGCGCAAGTACGGCGACTCCTTGGCCGACGTCGTGGCCTTCCAACAGGAGGTCGATGCGCGCCTCGCCGAACTGGAGGGTTACGAGGGGAGCGTGGCGCGGCTCGAGGCCCAGCGGCGAACTGCAGAGTCGGAGGAGCGTGCGGCGGCAGCGGCCGTCGGTGCAACTCGGCGCGGTGGTGCAGCGCAGCTGGCGCGCGACGTGGAGAGCCATCTGAGGGAACTGGCCATGCCGCACGCCCGCGTTGAGGTGAGTGTCGGTGATGATGACCCCGGCGACGACGTCACGTTCCTCCTGGCTGCCAACCCGGGCAGTCCCTTGCTGCCGTTGTCACGCGTTGCGAGCGGCGGCGAGCTGGCTCGGGCCATGCTGGCGCTCCGGTTGGTGGTGAGCGAGGCGCCGGGCACGCTGGTGTTCGACGAGGTCGACGCAGGCATCGGCGGCGCCGCGGCGGCGGCAGTGGGCAACAAGTTGGCGTCGCTGGGTGCCCGCCATCAGGTGTTGGTGGTGACCCACCTCGCGCAGGTGGCCGCCCTCGCCGACACCCATGTGATGGTGCGCAAGGACGTCGGCCATGACGCCGTGCTCGGCCCCGTGACCATTGCCAGTGCGTCGGTGCTCGACGAACGGGAGCGTGTCGACGAGCTGGCGCGGATGCTCTCGGGCGACGCCACTGCGGACGCTGCGCGCCGCCATGCCGCTGAGTTGCTGGGTCGACGACCGGTCGGGCCGGAGCGGTGACCAACGTGGCGGGCGACGACACGATGTCGATGGAGGTCGACTTCACGAGCGACGCGAGCATGCGGCGCGACACGCTGATGGTGACCGTCTGCACGTTGTTGTCCCGCATCTCCGGATTCGGCCGGGTGATTGCCACGGCCGCCGTTCTCGGGAGCGGGCTTCTGGGCGACGTCTACCAAACCGCGAACCTCATCCCGAATCTGCTGTTCGAACTCGTCGCGGGTGGGGTCCTCCAGGCAGTGCTGGTGCCGACGTTCGTGGAGGCCCGACGGCTCGGAGGGCGGCCGTTGCTGACGCGAGCGGTGCGGGCGTCCAACGGCGTGGTGCTGGCTGTTCTGGGGCTCATCACCCTCGCAGGGATGGCATTGTCGCCGTGGCTGACCCGTCTCATGGTGGCGGCCGACCCGTCGGCCAGCGTCGCTGCCGAGAAACTCGACGTGATGCTCCCGATGGTGCTGGTCTTCGTGCCGCAACTGGTGTGCTACG
Source organism: uncultured Bifidobacterium sp. (assembly GCA_964595105.1). Taxonomy (GTDB): domain Bacteria; phylum Actinomycetota; class Acidimicrobiia; order Acidimicrobiales; family Ilumatobacteraceae; genus UBA668. The sequence continues at coordinate 2,224 of CAZQPJ010000147.1, read as the reverse complement.
GGCTGGCCACGGTGGTGAGCGCAGCGCTGAACTCACGGGGGCGCTTCGTCGCTGCAGCGCTGGCGCCGGCCGTCAACAACGTCATCGTGATCGCTGCGTGCCTGTGGTTCCGCTGGCTTCGCCATGGAGCAGTGGCCGACCTCCACCTCAGTGTGCTCCAGATGGCGGTCATCGCCGGCGGAACGACGCTCGGCGTGCTGATGTTCGCACTGGCACCTGCCGTTGCCCTCCGGCTCGACGGCGTGGGCTGGCGCCCCCGGTGGGAGCCATCGCATCCGGCCGTGGCGGAGATGCGGAGCAAGTTCGGGTGGGCAACCCTGTCGATCGTCGGCACGCTGGTGCCCACCGCAGCCGCCTTGGCGCTCGGGAACGGAGCGCCCGGCGGTGTGGCGGTGTTCATGTACGCGTTCGCCTTCTACGTACTGCCTCACGCCCTGGTGGCGGTGCCCATGGCCACGACGCTGGCACCACGGGTGGCCGACCGATGGCAGGCCGGCGACAGCGCGTCGGCCCGAAGGATGATCGAAGCGGCGCTGACCGTGGCGGCGCCCCTGCTGTTGCTCGGCGGAGCGGGAATGGTGGGACTCGCATGGCCGCTGGCCCGTGCTGCTGCATTCGGCCAGACGGCGAGCCAGGGCTTTGCCCCGATCGCCCACACCCTCGCAGCGTTCGGACCGGGACTGCTCGGTTACGGCGTTGCGTTCGTGATGACAAGGGTGCTGTTCGCGATGGGCGATGTGCGTCGCGCCTCGATGTTGATGATCGGCGCCGCGGTGATGGGCGTCGCGACGATGGTGGTGATGTCGGACGTGTTGCACCCGGCGGACCGAGCCGCAGCGCTGGCGGTGGGATACGGGGCGTCCCAGACCGTTGCGGCCATCGTGCTCACGGCCCGCGCCCGGACGTTGGTGGGATCGCTGTCATCGACCGGTGTGGCGCGAGCGGTCCTCGCAGCGGCCACGGCGGCTGTCGCTGCTGGCGCCTCGATGCTCTGGATCGTTGCCCGCTTCGGAACGGGTCGGGCGGCGTCGGCGTCGGCAGTGGTGGTGGCGGGTGTCGCTGGGGTGGTGGTGTTCGCTGCCGTGATGAGCGCAGTGTCAGGCCGACGGAACTGGCTGCGCATGACGACCGTCGAGTGACCGTCGGCCGTCGCGCATGGCGACGACACGGAGAATCCACAGTGCGGCAGCGACGATGATCGCGCCGCCCACGGCGTCGAGCACGTAGTGGTTGGCCGTGACCACGATGGCGAAGAGGGTGAGGAGCGGGTAGAGCACGCCCAGCACCTTCGTGGCTCGGTGCTGGGCGTGCCGCACGACGACGATGGCGCACCACACAGCCCAGCCGAAGTGAAGGCTGGGCATCGCCGCGTACTGGTTGGCCACTGCCTTGGCGATCGGGGAGTGGTAGCTCCACAGTCCGCCGAACCGATCGAGCGTGTCGACGAAGCACTTTCCGATGCTGAGCCCGTCGGGCCCCGGCACCGGGATGTTGTCGTTGCACTTGTAGAGCCGCGGCGGGGCGAGCGGGAACGACCAGTAGCCGATGAGGGCGAGCGCCGTGGTGAGGCCGAGCAGATTGCGCATCGCCCGGTAGCCGTGGTGGCGCTTGGTGTACATCCACACGAGCAGGCCGATGGTGATGACGAAGTGCAGGGTGCCGTAGTAGATGTTCATCAACCGGATGAACCAGGAGGCACCGAGAAACGCCTGCTGGACGGCCTGCTCGTGGAAGATGGCGAGGCTGCGCTCCCACCCGACGAGTCGCCGTGCATTGGCGTAGGCACGAGTGGTGACGCCGGGGTGGTCGGCCAGACTTCGAATGGTCTGGTACACGTAGTAGAAGCCGAGAATGATCGCCGCCTCGCGCAACCAGGCGAAGCGCGCCGGCCCCGCCACGGTCTGCTGCTCGACCATCACGTCCATTTCGGCGATTCTACGGGCGGATTCCGGCGGAGAACAGGCGTCGACTGTCTGGCATCCGCGCGCGACGCGAATGACGGGTTATGCTGCAATCCCGTTGTCAGTTCCACTGAAGCGGAGGTCCCCGTCGATGCCGAAGCACATTTTCGTGACCGGGGGCGTAGCCAGCTCACTGGGCAAGGGCCTCACGGCGTCGTCGCTCGGCAGGCTCCTGAAACTGCGGGGTCTGCGGGTGACGATGCAGAAACTCGACCCGTACATCAACGTCGACCCGGGAACGATGAATCCGTTCGAGCACGGCG
>CAZQPJ010000146.1:0-6336 GCA_964595105.1 uncultured Bifidobacterium sp. | reverse complement strand
CCTTCGCCTGCTCAGGGGTGACGACATCCATGATGACGCCGCCCTTCAACATCTCGGCCAGACCACGCTTCACCTGCATCGTGCCGGTGACACGCGAAACATTCGACTGCTCGCTCATGCCCCACAGCGTACCGTGGGGCGACTCGCGGAGCCGCAGCGAAATCGGCTCAGGGGGCGGTGACGAACGTCTCGGGTCGCGCCAACTCAACGAACGTGCGGCCCGGGGTGAGCCTCACCGGTGCACCAGCCGGGTCGATGAGCGTGATGGGCGAGAACCGGTCGACGCGGGTCCAGGTGCAGCGCACCACCCGTCCACCGCGAAGCACCAAGGCCTCCCCTGCGCCGATCGTCTGCGCCTCGGGGCTGCGCTCGTCGGCCACGCTCGGCCGGTACTCGACGAACATCACCACGACGTTGTCGGTGTTCACCTGCCCGCTCAAGGCATCGCCATGGGGCTCGCCGGCGCTCGAGCGGAGATACGTGTCGGTCGACGGATCGAACGTCCAGAGCACCTGCAGCCCGTCCATGTTCCCACTCAGTGAGGAGGCAGGGTCGCCGGTGTAGGCATCGCCCGGCGCCAGATACTGGAACTGTTGCGGCGGCGGGCCGGCATCGGCGGGCGCCAACGAGAACAGCATCGAACCCTTGGCGTAGAGGTTGTGCGGCGACTTTCGTTGGTCGTCACGGAAGAAGCCTCCGCCACGGTACGTGGCGCTCTTCAGAGCGCTCAGTTCACGGAGGTCGCTGCCCTCGATGGCAGCGGTGACGTTCGGGTTGCCGCCGCTCCAGGCGAACAGGGGCCTGTTGAACGAACCGAGGAGGTCGATGTCCTGCGTGCGCCCGGAACGGATGGGGCCCACCGGATCCGCGATCTGGCTCTGGAAGATCGCGGCAAAGCGCGTCTGCACCTCGACGATCTCCTCGAACACGATGTCGGCCTCGTTGAGTCCGCTCTGCGGCCTGGCCTTGCCGTTGTTGTCGATCTTCACCACCAGTGCGGGCCGAGCCGCGGCGATCGGATCGGTGACGGGCAGGCCGGTGAGCGGATACACGGCCGCGGATGGAGTGGCCGTCGACGGTGCCGGTGTCTCGTCGGTGCTCGTCACCGTCGTCTCGGCAGCGCCGGAGGTGGTGGGCTGCGGAGCGGGCGCTGCAGTGTCGACACCGCTCGGTACCGGTGCGACATTCGTGGAACCTTCCGACTCGCTGCTGCAGCCGGCAAGCCACAACACCACCGCAGCCGCGGCAACGGTGCGGCGAACCCGAAGGGTCACAGTTCCCTCAGCAGCGCGATCCGTTCCTCGAGCGGAGGGTGAGTGTCGAACATGCGATTCCAACGGGACATGTGCCCGCTGTCGCCGACGCCCGACATCGGCTGCTCGATCCACATGTGCGCCGTCGCCGTGGTGGCCGAGTGGGTGACGGTCACGTCGTCGCGAAGCTTCTCGAGCGCCGAGATGAGGCCCGGCGGATAGCGGGTCATCTGGCAGGCCGATACATCGGCCAGCGTCTCGCGCTTGCGGCTCACCGCCGCCTGCATGACCTTCGCCACCAATGGGGCCAGGAGGATGAACACGAATCCCACCAGCGCCAACGGGTTGCCGCCACCATCGCGGTCGCCGCTGCGTCGAACGCGGCCACCGTTCCACCACAGGGCACGAACGGCGAAGTTCGTGAGCAGTGCCACGGCACCCACGAGCGTGACTGCCAGGGTGCTGACGAGAATGTCGTAGTTGCGGATGTGGCTGAGTTCGTGCGCCACGACGCCTTCGAGTTCAACGCGGTTCATCTTCTCGAGCAGTCCGGTGGTGACCGCGATTGCGGCGTGCTTGGGATCGCGACCCGTGGCGAACGCGTTGGGGGCCGGGTCGTCGACCACGTACACCCTCGGCTTGGGAAGGCCACTGGCGATGCAGAGTCCCTCCACGAGGTTGTGCAGACGCTGGTACTGCTGCGGGTCGGCGGGCCGGGCGCGGCTGACGGCCAGTGCGATGGTGTCGCTCTTCCAGTACGACCCGAAGGCCATCACTGCGGCGATGACGAACGCCACGATGGTGCCCTGAACCCCGTAACCGAGCAACACGCCCACGGCCGCACCCACGAGCGCGAGCACGACGACGAACCCGGCGATCAGCGCAACGCTGCGCCGTTTGTTGGACTGGATCAGATCGAGCATGTGCGGATCAGAACTGCACCTTCGGCACTTCGCGGGCAGCGGGCTCTGCCTCGAAGAAGTCACGACGCGTGAACTTCAGCAGACCGGCGAACAGCACCGTGGGGAACGACTGAAGGCGGTTGTTGTAGGAGAGCACGCTGTCGTTGTAGAACTGCCGCGCATACGCCACACGACCCTCGGTTGCCGTGAGTTCCTCCTGCAGGGCGAGGAAGTTCTGGTTGGCCTTCAGGTCGGGGTAGGCCTCACTGAGCGCGAACAACTGGCGCAGGGCACCGGAGATGGCGTTGTCGGCGGCCGCCTGACCGGCCGGGGTCGAGGGCGCCGCGAGCGCTGCGTTGCGAGCGTTCACCACCGCCTCGAGCGTTGACTTCTCGTGGGCGGCGTACCCCTTCACCGTCTCGACGAGATTGGGAATGAGGTCCAGACGACGCTTGAGCTGCACGTCGATCTGCGACCATGCATTGTCGACCTGGTTGCGACCACGCACGAGCGCGTTGTAGGTGCCGATTCCGAGAAGGACGAGCAACGCCACGACGACGAGAACGATGATGAGAGCCATGTGCACTCCGTGGGACGGGCGGCGCAGGGGCGCCGGCTCAGGCCATCATACGGGCGCGTCGTCGCCGACGGGGTGACAGGGGCCACGGCGACAGGGCACGGGACGCACGTCCTGGCTCGGCGAGAGAGCGATAGATCTCCGTGTAGCGGGCAGCCAGGGCTGCCATCGAGAAGTCGGTGGCCCGGCGACTGCCCGCAGCGGTGAGACGAGCCGCCAACGCACCATCGCCCAGTACCCGCCGCAGGGCAGCGGCGAGCTCATCGACGTCGCCGGGTTCGCACAACACGGCGTCGACGTCGTGCGTCGCCACGTTGCGGTAGCCATCGAGGCTGCTCGCCACCACGCAGGTGCCGGCCGCCATGGCCTCGATGAGCACCACGCCGAAGCTCTCGCCGCGCAGCGAAGGAGCACAGAACACGTCGGCACCCTTCAGGCGGGCGACCTTCTCCGCATCGTCGATGCGACCCAACCATTCGATGCGGGCGTCATGCTGGTACTCGGCGCGAAGCCGCGGGGTGTCGGGCCCGTCGCTGGCAATCCACAGACGGACGTCCGCCGGTAGCTGTCGCATGGCAGCGAGCAGCACGTCGAGCCCCTTGCGCTCCTCGTGACGGCCACAGAAGAAGATGGTCGGCCCCGACGTGACGTGCGGGGTGGCGGTGGCGTACTCGTCGAGCTCGACCCCGTTGAACAGGATCTCGTACTCGCCACCGATGCCGTCCTGCACCAGCGCCACCGCGTCCTTCGACACCGCCACACGATGTGCGAGGTTCTTCGCAGCAGCCCTGATGGGTGCCGACAGATACCTGTAACTGGCGCTCTCCCCCGCCGCATGGAACGTGCCCACCACGGGCGCCGGGTGCAGGAGGATGGCCGTCATCGTGGGGCCCGGCGCGAAGGGCTCGTGCAGATGGAGCACGTCGAACTGCTCCTCGAACAGCACCCGCATGGTGCGGAGCGCGGCCGCCGGGTCGGGCGCCAGCGGCGCCACCGAGCCGTTGGCAGACGTAGGGAGACTGTTCCCGAGCGGGGTGACGAAGGTGGCGGGCGGCGGACCGTCGCACGGACCCAGTACACGCACCTCCACTCCATTGCGCCGCAACTCGCGCGCCAGTCCCATCACCTGCGCCTGGACGCCGCCGGGGACGGTGAGGCTGTAGGGGCTCACCATCCCGACGCGCAAGGGTCGCTGGGAGCCGCTCATCGCCAGCACGCTAGCGGCGCCTCGGACGACACTCAGTCGGACGCGCCGGGTACGGGCTAGGTTCGGCCGCCGTGACCACCGCCTTCGACCCCACCGGACTGCCCGCGCTCAGCGTCATCGGCACGCCGGGCAAGCGCTCCGCCATCCTCGATCTCGCTGCCGAGGCCGACCGCCGAGGATTCGCCGGACTGGCCAGCCCCGGTGTGCACGGCAACCTCGCCCTGTGCGGATCGCTCGCCCACGTCACCAGTCGCATCCCGTTCTGGACCAGCATCCAACCGATCTACCACGGGCACCCCACCGAGGTGGCCATCACCGCCGGGCACCTCCAGGAGGTGAGCGGAGGTCGCTTCCGCCTCGGACTCGGCGTGAGCCATGCGCCCGCCATGGAGCGCCTCGGCATCGACACCGGCCGCCCGCTCGCCGACATGCAGCGCTACGTGGAGGGCATCAGGGCTGCCGAACGGCCCGCAGGGCAACTGCCGCCGGTGTATCTCGCCACCTTGCGCAACCGCATGCTCGACCTCGCGCTCGAGGTGGCCGACGGGGCCATCTGGGCGAACGCATCGCTGAGCCACATGCCCGCGCAGGTGAACCGGGTGCCGGCCGACCGACGGGGGTCCTTCTTCCTCGCCAACATGGTGCCCACGGTCATCGACGCCGACAAGAACGCCGCGCGAGCCGTGCACCGCCGCACGCTGAGCGGCTACATCCTCCTGCCCAACTACCGGAACTACTGGAGGCAGGCCGGTTACGAGGCCGAGATGGAAGCCATCGAGACTGCACTTGCCGCGGGTGACCGCGACGCATTGCCCGGCCTCATGACCGACGAATGGATCGACGACTGCACCATCAGCGGCTCCGCCGGAGAGGTACGCGAACGACTCGAGGCATGGGCTGCCAATGGCGTGCTGCCGATTGCCGTGATGAGCAGCACCACGGGTGGCCAGGCCAAGGCCATCGGCGAACTGTTCGACCTGTACGCCTGACCGAGGGCAGCGCCGAGGACGCTCAGAACAGCCGAGCCGTGAGCTTCTTTCGGTAGACGGCCGTACGCGGGTCGGTGGGCCCCATCAGTTCGAGGATGTCGATGAACTGCTGCCGGGCGGTCTCGTCGTCCTTCACGCTGTCGAGCAGCGCGGTGAGGGTGGCGTCATGGTCGTCGTCGGGCGCGAGGTGAACACGTGCCTTCGCCGCCACCACGCGAGTGCGATCGGACTCGGGAATGCGGGCGAGGAACTGCAGCGCCTGCTCGTTCTCGCCGCGGGCCACCAGCAACTCGGCCAGCCCGACGATGGCGTCCTCGTTGCCGGGCTCGATCTCCAGTGCGGCGCGGAACGCACCCTCGGTGCCCTCGGCGAGCAACGACGCCACGGTGATGGCGCCCTCGGTGGGCAGCAACGAGTCGACGAAATCCTTCACGACGTGTTCGGGGTAAGCGCCCATGAACCCGTCGACCACCGCACCGTCCTTGATGGCGTAGACGGCGGGGATGCTCTGCACCTGGAAAGCCTGCGAGATGGCAGGGTTCTCGTCGGTGTTCACCTTCACCAGCACGACCTTGCCCTCGGTGGCGTCGATCACGCGCTCGATGATGGGCCCGAGCGTTCGACACGGGCCGCACCACGGCGCCCACAGGTCGACCACCACGGGCACCGACATCGATCGTTCGATGACGTCCTGCTGGAAGGTTGCATCGGTCGCGTCCACGTAGGCCATGTGGCGAACGATACCGGTACGGTACGGAACATCATGAGCGACGTCCCCGGCGTACAGGTGCCCACCGTCAGCAGTTGGCTCACCGAGCACGTGCACGGTGCCGTTCCGCCCTTCACGTTCGAGGTGATCGCCGGAGGCCACTCGAACCTCACCTACCGCGTCACGGGCGCCGACGGCACCCGGTTCGTGCTGCGTCGCCCACCCCTGGGGCACGTGCTGGCCAGTGCCCACGACATGGGCCGCGAACACCGCATCATCAGCGGCCTGCAGCACACGGCGGTTCCCGTGGCGCCGGCACTCGGCTTCTGCGACGACCCCGCAGTGAACGACGCCCCCTTCTACGTCATGGGGTTCGTCGAAGGGCACGTGGTGCGCGACCGGCTCGTGGCGGAGGCGGTGCTGACACCGTCGGCGAGGCGAACGGCGAGCGAGTCGATCGTCGACACCATGGCTGCCATCCATGCCGTCGACCTGCGCGCCGCAGGGCTCGACGAACTCGGGCGGCACGAGGGCTACATCGCCCGCCAGCTGAAGCGCTGGTACTCGCAGTGGAACCAGCAGAAGACCCGCGAGCTCACCGCGGTCGACACCGTGCACGACGCGCTGCTGCAGCGAATTCCGGAGCAGGGCCCGGCCACCATCGTTCACGGCGACTACCGACTCGACAACTGCATGGTC